>JAISEQ010000029.1 GCA_031264045.1 Deltaproteobacteria bacterium | reverse complement strand
GCCTCCGGCGGGCGGGGGGGGGGCCCCGGCCCCGGGGGGGGGGGGGGGCGCGGCCGCCCTCGCCGCTTCCTGTCCCCTGTCCGGGCGCCTTGCGGCCTGGGCGGCCGACTGGGGCTGCCCCCAGCCTCCGGGGGGGGCAGGGGCGGCGGCGAGCGCGCCGTCGGCGGCACGCGTTATCTCCTCCAGCCTGGCCTCGGCCTGGGTGAGCTTCTCGGAGAGCGTGCGGCTGAGCTTTATGCCCTCCTCGAAGGTCGTGATGGCGCGGTCGAGGTCCAGGGAGTGGCTCTCCAGGGAGGCGACCAGGCTTTTGAGCCTCTCCATGTCCTGCTCGAAGGTCGGGGCGGGCGCCGGGGCCGACGGGCCCCTGCCCTTCTTGGGATCGGTCATGCGAAAGCCATCCTGATTCTGAGGTTCATCGGGGGGCGGGAGACGTCCGGCGCGGTTTCGGGCCGGACGCCGGTAAGGGCACGGGCCGCCGGCCCGGCTGGCGGACTATTAAAATAACCCTTTTAGAGGAAATAATAAAGGAGCCCGATGGCCGTCGCCAGCACCCCCGTGAACAGCCAGGACAGGGAGGGGCCCGCCGCGAGGAAGGCCGCGGCGAGGGCCACGTAGGCAGTGACCCGGGCCTGGGACTCCCCGGGGCGGGTCGCGGCGAGCGTCAGGAAGGCCCCGATGCCGGCCGTGGCGCCCGAGAGTATCCAGACGTTCATGCTGGCGAGCGACAGGGGGAAGAAGCCCTTGCCTCCCGCCGTGACCCTGCCGGCCAGCGGCCACAGGGCCCCGAGGAGCGCCAGCGGCGCCACCAGCCTTAGCCAGGCCCCGCCGGGGCCTCCCCCGCTGGGCCCGAAGGCCATGAAAAGGGACAGCGCGATGAGGCACAGCCCCAGTGCCGTCATGGGCGAGGCGACCCTAGCCAGGGCCGGTCCCAGGAGGACGGTGCCCAGGGCCAGGGCCAGGGGGATCAGGAACGCGGTCCCCCAGGGCTCCGGGAAGCCGGCAGCGGGGAAGCCGCCTGCGGCCGCGAGGGCCGCGGCGCCCGCCGCCCCCGCCGCCCCCAGGAAGCTTGCGGGCTTCAGCGTCTGGCAGGCGCGGTCGTAGACCAGGAGCTCGTGGCCCCTGCCGCTCTCGAAGGTGAAGTAGCCCAGGCTCCTCGCGGGCCAGAACCTCAGAGGAGTTTCCTCCGCCTCCTCCCAGTTTTCCTCTCCCTCGGCCTCCGAGATCCGGGGGTAGCGGGGGGATGCGAGGTCTTTCTCCCGGGCGGCTGTCCCGGAGCCGGCCCGGCCCCCGGGCTCTCCTTCGGCCGTATCTTCCGCTTCTGCTTCTCCCGTTTCGTCTTCTTTAAGATCTTCTTCTTCTTTTTCTTCTGATGCCGCCAGTTTTCCGGGCCGAACTTCTTCTTCGGGGCTCGCTTCTTCTTCAGGCCGCATTCCTGCCGCGTCCCCGTCCCCTGCCTCCGGCGGGGGGGCCGAGAGGGCACTGGACAGGGCCTCCGACAGGGGATCGGCCTTGCCGGCGGGCGGGGCTTCAGAGGATCCGGCGTCCGGGCCGTCGTCTGCCCGGACCATGGCCTTCGCGAGGAACACGGTGCCGCTTCCCGCGGCTTCGCTGCCCGGGAGAACAGCGGGCTTCGGCTCGCGGCGGGGCAGTCCGGCTTCGGTTCCGGCGGACGCCTCCGCCGCGCTGCCGCCTGCCTCCCCGCTTTCCGCGGCCGGGGGAATGTCCGGGTCGCGGTCCGCCGGCTCCCGGGCGCCGCCGGCTTCTCCGGGGGGCGGCTCCTGGATCTCCGAGAAGTCCCCGGAATCTTCCGTCCGGGCCGGAGGGTGGACGGCGTGGGAGATTTCCGAGATGTCCTCCAGAGGGTCCCTCGCGCCTTTCCGGGGCCTCCTGCGGGTGGCCCTTATCCAGACGGCCAGGCCCAGGGCCGCCAGGGCCGCCGAGTCCGCTATCCAGGACTGTTTCAGGGGGAAGGCCTGGGCGAGGGCGGAGACGCCCAGGAGTCCCGCCGCGGCGGAGAAGAGGCCGGTTGCGTAGATGGTGAAGAGGCCCCGTCCAGCCCCACGTTCAGGGAACGCCAAGAACGGTATGAACGTCGGCGCCGCCCCCCACATGAAGAAGCCCAGGACGGCCGCGGCAGCCACGGTCCTGGGGCCCAGGAGGGCCAGGCCGAGGGGGCCGGTGCCCTGGGTCAGGTTGGCGAGGAGGAGAAAGAGGAGTGCCCCGATGATGAGGGTCGCGGAGAGGAGCCTTTCCGAGAGATCCGATTCGGATCTGGCCACGGCCCCCCACCACAGCCCGCCTATGGCGGCGGCGGCGAGGGCGGCGAGCGCCGTCTCCACGGCCCAGAGGATGTTCCCGGCCACCAGGGGGGAGAGCCACAGCCACTGGGCCAGGATGCAGAGGGAGAACGCCAGCCCGAAAAGGGCGGCCATGCCCAGGGATTTGGCGGGGGCCTTGGGCGGTCTGAGGCTTACGGGGAGAATCAGGCGGTCTGACATGGCACCTGTTTTCAGCGGGTTGGTGGGACGCGGCCTAGGATTATAGCACAACCGGGGGACGGGGCCCGAGCGGGTCCGCAGGGCAGCGGGGCCTGGGGACGGCCGAGTCCCCGGGGACAGGCCGGGCCGCCGGCGCGGAGCCTTAGGCCGTGAAGGTCCCGGTCATGACCGTGCGGACGTTCCGGGTCCCGGACGCCCAGTGCGGGCATGAAGCCCGCCGCCGGCCGTCCTGATGGCGGGAAAGCTGTTTGCCGAGCTCATTTCTTCAGGTATGTCCCGGCTGCCGGGGCATCCCGACGCCGGTGGGGAAACTGTCCCTGGAGGAGCGGGGGGATGCCGGGAGCCCCGTGCCGGGCGGCGGAGACATGCTGACTCCGGGGCGGATGCCGGGGCCGCCGCCCGAACTGCGGGGGAGGGGGAGGATGAGAGGGCGGCGTATGAGGAGAGGGGAGCGGATGGGGATTCGGGAGCGGAAGAGGAGACGGGAGACGAGGCGGCGGGGATGAGGTTGCGGTCGGGCTGACCGGGAAGACGGGGCCGGTCCGTGCCCTTATCCCGAGACCGGGAGGGGGCGGGTGCCGGAACGGGCATTCCCGCGGCGGGCGGGCCGGGACTGCAGGCCGCGAAGGGGGCTGCGACGTGTCTTTTGGTGTTGACAGCCGATTGGGGGATATGTAATATACTTTCCTTGCCGGAGCCGGAAACTCCGGCTCCCGCCCCGGCGCGGGGCCGCGTGGAGGGATTCCCGAGCGGTCAAAGGGAGCAGACTGTAAATCTGCCGACGTATGTCTTCGGAGGTTCGAATCCTCCTCCCTCCACCATTTCTTCTTTCCTCGAGCGGGAATAGCTCAGTTGGCTAGAGCGTCAGCCTTCCAAGCTGAGGGTCGCGGGTTCGAGCCCCGTTTCCCGCTCCAAATCTTCTTTCCGGACGGGCCCTCGGGACCGTTTCGGCAAGTCGGGCCCACATAGCTCAGTAGGTAGAGCACATCCTTGGTAAGGATGAGGTCATCGGTTCAAATCCGATTGTGGGCTCCATCTTCAGTTTCGCCCATAGTCAACCAAGTCCTCTGAACGGGGATTCTCCTGGATCTGTAAGGGGTTCAGGGGGATCCCCGCTTTCACATGCTGTCGGTCTTGTCGTTGACAGCCGGACCTCCGGTAGGTATGTTGGTAGGAACGCCGCCCGGCGTCACCAAACGTTCCTACCGGAGGCCGGACATGCTGACAGTCAAGCAGATCGAGAACGCCCAGCCCGGTTCCGCCGCCTTCAGGCTTTTCATAGGCGGAGGCTTGGGTTATCTGTCTTCAGACGTATCCTCCGGAAGGCAAGTTCCGGCGGCTCTCCTGTTCACATAACGGTCAAAGACGTCAGGTCTCTGGGAGTCCGACCGGAAGTCGGCCTCGAGGAAGGCCGGGGAAAGGCGGCGGCATTGAAGAAGGCTGTCGTCGTTGCGGAACGGATCCTGCCGAACCCTCTTCAGAACCCGGAAAGCTGTTTCAGACCGTTGCCCGCGAGCGGACGGACAAGTTTCTTCCGTCCCTGGCCGACAAGACCAGAAGCTAAAGCATGGCCGACTTGGAGCTAAAAATCCTGGTGACCGTTCAGCAGTCGCGCGGATATAAATTCTGCATCGCATCCTGAATCTGAAGGCTAGTGATTAATCGTAAAAGTTCGTGGGTATATTCCTGAGCTATGTCCCCTTCACCTCCCTCTTACGCCAACGGTACGGTATACCGTTTGTGTTGTGAACATTCACTAAATCCCTTATGGCTTGGAGCATCTCCCGTTTGGATTTAAAATTTTTATTCTTCAGGAGCTTGCGCTGGATCTTACCGAAGAACACTTCCCCCAGGTTCAGCCAGCTTGCGTTAGTCGGGGTGAAGTGCAGGAAGACGTTCTTGTGGTCGGCGAGCACTCCTCGCATCCCTTATGGGTGCAGTAGTTGTCGAGGACAACGTGAAGCTTGACTCCGTTGTCCGGATCGCTCGCGCCCGGAACCGACTTCACCACGTAATCGTAACTATTCAGGTCAATTTTCACTATTTTGAATGAGCATAAATCCAAGTGGCATAAGGTCAAATTTTTTATGTTTGATTATAGGTATCCGTTCACGGATTGAGGGTGGCTCCAACCCTACTGCGAGGGTAAGAGACGTAATTTAGCGTAATTGAGCCTAATAGTATCCTAGATATTGCAACTAGTGGCACTCTAGGGTATACTATGGCCCATGAGTGCTCGAAAGCGCCATACTTGCGCCTCATCAGGGCTCAATCACGCCTGTTCCGGCCAGTCCGGCGACTCGGGCGAAGGGGCTTCCGTCTCCGGGCCATGCCCGGGCCGAACCCCGAATCGGGCCTTCTGGAGTACATCACGGAACGTCTCAAGGCCAAACTCTCGAGACCTTTGGAGCTGCTGGGCCTTGCCGTCCACATCTGTACCGGACTGGCGGCGGATCTGAAGAAACTGGCGGCCGAAATCGAAGATCTCAGGGCTGAGATCAGGGAGCTGAAGGACGGGCGGGCCGCCCCCGCGCCCGATTCGTCGAATTCGGGGATCCCGCCCTCCCAGGACCCTTTCAACAGGGGCCGGCTCGGAGGGGAGAAACAGGAGAAACAGGAGGAAGAGGGGGACTGCCCCGAACAGGAGGGCGCGGGAGCGCGGAAAGGGCACCGGCGCTACCGGAGAAGTCCGTTCCCGACCGGGGGCTCCGAAATCCGCGAGATCGACGATTTCAGGGGCCGGACGTGCCCCCGCTGCGGCTCCCCGATGGAGAGGGCCGAGGAGCACGACAGGAGGAAGGATCATTACGAG
>JAISEQ010000544.1 GCA_031264045.1 Deltaproteobacteria bacterium | reverse complement strand
GGCAGTCCGGCCTGAACTCCTTCTAGGGGGTTGCGGGCGGACGGGGGGACGATGCCCCCGGGACGCCGAAGCATGCAGAGGCCCGTGAAGGGAGAGCGGGACGGGTGCGCCCGAAGGTCACGGGTGCGCCCGCGCTTGGCATGATCGGGAAACAACGGGGCTCCATGTCCGATAGCGTGCCTCCCGGGTTTCGGACGGACGTGTCCGGCACGGGGCGCGCATGTCCGGAATGCGCCGTGTTCCCGACAAGAGTCGGGACTCCCTCGATTCCGGAGCCGGCTCGGGAAGTGTCTCCCAAGACCGGGGCCGTCGCCGGTTTTCCGTTCCGCGCTTCCGTTGCCCGAGGATTCCGGAGAACCGCCGGAACGTCCCGCCATGTTCAGGTGCCTGACCGGCATCGGGTCCGAAAAAACCTGGAAGCCGCAGGTTCAGGCAGGTGTCTTGACCTATGTCTCGGGAAGAACCGGACGCGTCCGGATGCGGCTCAGAGCCGTACGTATTGAAGTGGTCCGATGGGTCGACCCGACGGCGTTCCTTCGTCTGACGGGATTACGACGTCTGACGGGATTCCTGCGCCCGATTGGTTCCAGCGGTTGACGGGATTCCTGCGCTTGACGAATGAATCCCTTCTACGGGTAATCTCCAGAATGAGCTGTTGATTTCCGAAGGGGAGGGTTCAGGATGGGTATGTCCTGCCGTTGGCCTTTGACGGGGTCGGTGCGGAAATGCACCTTATCATGGACATGCATCGAAAAAGTTGATTCTCCATTCATAGCTCTGCCATGCCGTTGCGGGGAGGATCCTGGCCGCGCCAAAAATTATTTCAATTGTGTAGCGTACGGAGGTTAAACAGCTGGGACTGTCGTATCTGACGGCTCCTGACCGTTGCGTTTTACGGGTGGTGAACGATCGGTTGATGGTAGCCTTTTGGATGCGTGCTTGTTCTGGACTGCGATTCCGGGGCTCGTGCCAGATGATTAATTGATATGTTAACTGGAAGATGAAAAAATTCATAAAAAATTTAATTTAAATGATTGTTTGTTGAAGTTTTTTAGATTAATATCAGATGTTGATTTAATTATTTGTGTTAAGTTTGTCTTGACTAGAACTTAAGTTATGCTGGACGATGTTTACGTGTTCAGTTGAAAGCAGCTCCGGAAAAGAGTTGTCGAGCCGATGGAAGGGAATCTCTGACTCCGGTGTTCCGGACGATTGGTTAGTGAGGCGGGAGCGAGAAAAATTCCTGGACATGTCAGGCCGGATATTGGATTCGCGACTGACCGTCAACCTGCAATGTCAAGGAGAGGGAGCTTCACCGTAACGCCTCCGGCGGATAAGGACGGTGTCCGCCAGAGCCCGGAGTCCGAAGCCTGCAGTATTATCAAGGATGTTCCTGCCGTTGCCGATAGGTGAATCAGGATGATTCCTGCCAGAGCAGAGAAACCGAAAGGCGCGGATGAGGAAAATCTCCTGAAAGAGGTCGGCGATGATAACGGGAACGCGAAACGCCCTCGCGGGTTACATGAGGATAGGCGAGTCCGTCTTCGGCTCCGGCGGTTCGGCGGGGTCCATGGACAGGGTCGGACACGGCCTGCGAATCGCAAACGACACTCCGAAGATATTGGAGACGGCCAGGGACGAGGAGGCCGTGCAGAAGAAGAAGGTCGCGGAGAACTTCAAGACCGAGATAGCCAGGCGCATCGCGGAGGATGACGGGGACAACGGGAGGACGGCGGAGGAGCGTGAGGCCCTGGTCGACTCCGTCATGGGGGTGATCGAGCGGATTGAGACCGACTTCGGCAAGGAGATGGCCACCGAGACCATGGTCGAGGTCCTGAAGGGAACTGCGGACAGGGTGAACGCCTCGACGCTGGCAGTCTCCGTCGGCAAGGTCCTGAGGGAGAGGGAGGGACTGGCAACGAGAATCATGACCGGGAAGACCTCGGAGGCCGACACGGCCCTGTTCAGGAAGCACTTCGGGGACCTGGGGGACGACGAGGATGTCCTGGAGATGGTCAAGAAGGACTCCGAGAAGCTGAAGGCCATGGTGGAGTTCCTGAACAGGCGCGACGTGAACCCCGCTGTCGCCGCCGGAAGTTCCGGCGCCACAGTGAACTCGGGAGCTGTCGTCCATCCCGGATCTACCGGCGAGAAAATTTCCCACTCGTCGTTTTCCGAGGCGCTGAACAGCTACTACGGCGAGATCCTCGTGAAGGAGGAGGACCGCCACGCTTTCACTGACCGCTTCGAGTGGGCCAACGTCTCCGACGTCAAGGACATGAACGGCGAGTACCGGAGCTCTATGTACGGCTTCGACTTCACCATGAGCGTGTCCGAGCTCGGACGGGAGAAGCTTGACGGTCTGGTGAAGTTCCTCAGCGACGAAATGGGAGATGCGGAAAGTGCGGCGCTTATAGCGAACCTGGCCGATACGGACGACATCTTCGCCGCCATCAATGCCGTGTTCGTGGCGCACGATCCCGGAGTGAACAACATCTTGGCGGGCGAGCTGCAGCTTAACCCCGATGGGAGCCCGATGCTGATTTCTGACGACGAGGAACATTGGAGGGAGTTGAACAGGGTGCGGGAGGCCGAGTACGCGAGGCTCACCGATCCGGACTACGAGACTCCCCAGTTCAACTACGATTCCGAGTACGGCTACGGATTCATGGACGGGAGAGACTGGAAGATCGGCGATGTCCAGTGGGATTTGTCAAATTTCCTTTCCGCCACTCTCCTTGACGACGTGAACGCCGTCATAAGGGACAACGAGGCAGTCCGCGAGAGGTTCCTCGAGGTGGCGTCGAAGAGCTTCCAGGGTAATGCTGACGACGTACCCGACAGCTTCGGCCTGATCGGGTTCCCGACAAAATATAACATGGGACAGGTGTCCGTTTCCTATGTCATGGGAACGGCTGACACCACCGCGGCGGAGCGCGCCCTTCAGAAGCTCAAGATTTACATGCATCAGGGCGATGAGGACGACAGCCAGCTGTTCAAGATAATTATTCCGCCGATCGAGAACAGGACCAGCGTCAAGACGGTGGATTTCCCGGGCTACTCCGAACTCGCGGCTCAGGAGAGGAACAACATCTACGAGGAGGCGATATCGCGTTACGCTATGGAGAAGGAGCAGAAGGGGATCCTCCTCGAGGACACCGTATAGACGCTTCGGGCAGAGCGGTCATTCCGTCGGATGCGGCTGCCCTGTCAAGGGCGAGACGCGGCATAAGGACATGACCGCAGTCGGCTTCCCGTGTCCCCGGATATCTGACGGCATTCTTGAAGCGGCGTCATTCGGCATTTCAACAAATTTTTTACAAGTAGCATTAGAAAAGGCCTCCGGACGCTCAGATGCCCTCCGGAGGTCTTTTCACATGCCGGCATGTCACGCGGTATCGCCGTCTGCGAATAGGATCTAAAGGTCCGGAAATCCACGTGTACCGTAAAGTCGTAAGGACTCTCGTTGTCTGCTGACATGGAACTTGGTACCCGGACGATACCGGAGGCGGTGCCGTGAGGCCCGGAAGCAACATGCTGGAAGCCCGGGCCGCAGGGCGGACACGGCGAACGGCGGGCGTCTTCGTGCGCGGGCGTCACCCAGTTTCTGGAATGCTGGGGTCGGGCCGTCCGGCGGGGGAGCTTGTCTGCAACACCGGCGGCCCCCGCTCGCTCGAATCGATCAGTGCCACCTCTTTGAATCTGCAAGACGAAATCGATCTTAGAGGCATGACAGCGCTTGAAGTCGCGGTTCAGTATGATAATGTTCTTACCGGTCTTGACTTGACTGATGATTCCGCTCTCCGATTCCTTCGGACAATGGAAACAACTATTCCTCTGAGGAAACAACTGTTTCTCTGGCCCTCCGTTCTATGCCGACATAGCGCAAGGCCGTTGACCTGTCGGTCCCGGCACAGATGTGCTTCGGGAGATCCTGGAGCGGTTGTCGTCCCTCGTGGCGTTGTGGGATTGCGAGGGATCGGACACGGTCAGCTCGGAAATTGAATTCTGATGTGTAATGCAATCATATGCGTTCATCTGGAAAAATATGTCCGATTATTCTGCTAGACAGTTTGTCCGCCAATAATTTGAAATAATTTAAAATAATTTAAAATTATATTAATTCAGGCTTTAGTTCCCGATTGAAAATTTTATCGGAGAATCAACAGATTATGACGGGTTCTGAAACGGACGGTCATGATGCGCACGCGTGAACGGTCGGGCAAGTTCCAAATGTGATCCGTACCGTCGGAGACGGAGGTGAGCCCGACTGTCACGCCAGGGCCTCCTTGGCCGGGGTCTTCTCGACTGCCTTCATGATTTCCTTCCTGGCGGCCTTGCGGCTCCGTTTCGTGAGAGCCGTGGCCAGGCGTTCGGCGAGCAGGACCAGCACTACGGTCGCTATGAGCATCAGGGTCGAGAGCGCGTGTATCTCGGGAGTTATTCCGCGTTTGACGGACGCGTATATGAATATGGGGAGCGTCACGGAGTCCGGGCCGTGGGTGAAGAAGCTGATGATGAAGTCGTCCAGAGACAGGGTGAAGGCCAGCATCGCTCCGGCGATGATGGCGGGGGTGAGCAGGGGAAGCGTCACCCTCGTGAAGCTGAAGAAGAAGTAGGCGTTCAGATCCCTTGCCGCCAGATCCATGTCCTTGTCCATGGTGGCGAGGCGGCTCCGGACGGTCAGAGCCACGAAGGATATCTGGAAGGTCACGTGCCCTACGATCAGCGTGAAGAAGCCCATCTCGAACAGGGACGAGTAGGCGCGCAGGAAGCTGAACGCCATCGTGAGCGCCACCGCCATGATGATGTCCGGCACCACTATGGGGAGGTTCACGAACAGATCGAGAATTCCCGGCTTCTTTATGCGCGAGAGGCCCAGAGCAAGCGCCGTGCCTATCACGGTCGCCGCCGCCGTGGACACCGCGGCCACTATCAGGCTGTTCAGGGCGGCTTCCAGGATGTAGGGATCTTCCGCGAGCTTCCGGTACCAGTCCAGTGTCCAGCCCCTCCAGCTCAGCCCGTAGCGGGTGTCGTTCACCGAAAAGAAGATTACTGCCAGAGACGGCACGTAGAGGAGCGCCATGCAGCCGTAGGATATCACGGAGAAGGCTATGCCCAGCTTGAAGCGGTGCATCTAGTACATCTCCCCGTTCCGCGTGAGCCTCGACGTCTTGAAAAGGGCGAAGCTCAGAAGCGTGAGAGCCATCAGGGCCAGGCTCAGGGCCGCCCCGAAGGGCCAGTCGCGGGCCTGGCTGAACTGGTTCTGGATGAGGTTCCCGATGAACATGTACTTGGCCCCGCCCAGGATGTCGGTGACGACGTACATGGCCATGGCCGGCACGAAGGTGATGACCACGCCCACGTAGAGCCCGTGGACGGTCTGGGGGAGGATGGCCTGCATGAAGACCTTGTACCTTGTCGCGTACAGGTCCTTAGCGGCCAGCGGGAGCCACCAGTTCATGCGTTCTATCGAAGCGTAGAGGGGGAGGGCGGTGAACGGCAGGAAGGTCGTTATCATTCCCAGGTATACCGCGAAGAAGCCCGGGTAGAGGGGCGCCCCCGGCGGCTGGAGGGTCAGGAACGAAGCGAGTTTCGCGAGAGGGTTCCCGGGTCCCAGGATGAGCTGCCAGGCGTAGGTGCGGATGACCACGTTGGTGCAGAATGGCACGGTCAGGAGCACCAGCCACACGAAGCGCTCGAACCTGTTCTTCCGCGAGGCTATGTAGAAGCTCAGGGGGTAGGAGAGCACCACGCACACCGCGGTCGTGAAGAAGGCCTCCCTTATGCTCCGCAGCATTATGAACAGGAAGTCCGGGCTCCAGCCGAAGAGGTTGAAGCCTATGAGCCTTCTGTAGTTTTCCCAGGTCCAGCTCCAGTGTATGGTCCCGAACTCGCCGCGTTCCGCCGTGGAGAGGATGACCAGGCTCAGGCAGGGGGCGGCAAGGAAAACTATGAGGCACAGTGCCCCGGGAAGGACCAGCGCCGCGGTGAAGGAATTTTTTTTGAGGCTGTCGCCCCTGGCGGTGTTCCAGAATTCCGACAAGGATGCCACGGTCGACCTCCCTAAACAGTCCGCCCCTTTTCGCATGGGGGGACGGAACGTCCGAAGCGGGGAAAGGCGCAAAGGCGGCTGGGGCGGCGTCCGTGAGAAAGGGAATGCCGGGGCTTCCCGACGCGCGGGACCAGCGGGGCCCGTCCCCCGCGGCGAGCGCCGGCCCGGCCGGATTTCGGGCCAGGCCCGCCTGCGGGGCGGGCCGGTCTTCCGGTCTCGCCTCTTCCGGACAGCCTTATTCAGGCCGCTCCTTTTCCGGACAGCCTTATTCAGGCCGTTCCCTTTCCGGACGGTCCCTTTTCCGGACCGCCTTATCCAGGACGCTCCCCTTCCGGACGTTCCCTTTTCCGGACCCCGCCGGAAGTCATGGCGATCGGACCGGTCCGGCGTCCGGCTCCTGCGGTGCCGGTCCGCGGCCTCGGGCCTGCCGCAGGGCGGCCCGCCGACGGGCCCCGGCATTTTCAGCTCCGATGTTTTTCCCTGAGCCCGGGCCCTCTCAGGCCTGGGCGGCCCCTCCCGCGGCGGCCATGAGCATCGTGTCCGCATCGCCCGGGCCGTCCCCGAAACCGGCGGGGGGGTCGGCGGGGAAGACGGTCACGGGGTGGCCGCCCCTGCTCTCGAGGGTAAGGATCTCATGGGGTTTCAGGTACAGGGTCACCGTCTCGCCGGGGGTCCACTCGCGGGCGTGGTTGGGCGTGAGCACCTGAACGCGGGAGAAGGGCGGCGCGTCGGGCCTGCCGGAGAACAGGTTCCGGAGCGAGCACACGAGCTCGACGTGGTAGCCGCGGTAGCGGGCCTGGTCGATGCGGGCCGAAAGCTCCACGAGCCCGTCCCGGGCGTCGGCGGGGGGCTCCAGCATGAGCGAGTCGGGGTTTATGAGCACCAGGGCGCTCTCCCATGGAACGGGGAAGCTCATGTCGACCGACATGAAGGGGAGCACGACCGTGCAGGGGTCGAGCCCGTCGCGCTCGGCCCTGAACACGTTGCCCTTGCCCATGAACTCGGCCACGAAGGCGCTGTTGGGGCGCGAGAACAGGAGCCGGGGGCGGTCCTGCTGCACGATGCGGCCCCCGTGGAGGATGGCCATGTCGCTGGACACCGTCATGGAGTCCTCGCGGTCGTGGGTCACCATGATGAAGATGGTCTTGAGCCTGCGCTGGAGCTCGAGCAGGTCCTGCGCCACCTTGCTTTTCAGGTAGTCGTCCAGGTGGCTCATGGGCTCGTCCAGCAGAAGGACCTTCGGCTGGTTCACGAGCGCCCTGGCGAGCGCCACGCGCTGCTGCTGGCCGCCGGAGAGCTCGTCCGGGAAGACCCGCTCCAGGCCGTTCAGCTGCAGGGCGGAGACGGTGTCCGCGACGATGCCCATGGTCCGGTCGTTCACGGCCTTCTGGGCCTTCAGTCCGAAGATTATGTTGTTGTAGACGTTCAGGTGCGGGAAGAGCGCGAAGTTCTGGAACACGGTGTTCACCGGCCGCGCCTGGGGGGGGGCCTTGGTGATGTCCGTGCCGTCCAGGATGATGCGGCCCTCGTCCGGGAATTCCAGGCCGGCGATGAGGCGGAGCAGCGTGGACTTGCCGCAGCCGGACGGGCCCAGGAGGGCGAAGAAGCTGTCGGGCTCGATGGTCAGGCACACGCGGTCCAGGACCTTGCCCCTGCGGGGGTCGAAGGTCTTGGAGACGTTTTCGATCACGAGGCCGCCGGAGGACGGGAAGGGTGGCTGGACGGGGAGGGGCGCCGCGAGGCGGGCGCCGGCGGGATACGTGCCTGCGGCTACGACCGGTAACTTAATTGTGGTGTGGGCCAATTGCTGTCATACGCCTCCTCGGGGTCCTTAGATATATAAGGGTATAGAGGGTAAGTGGGGCGCCCCGGAGCGGCGCGCCCATCCGGGCGGTCAGGCCCGGTGTAGCTTTTTAAAAAAGACAGGCTCAGGGTGAACGGGAGGTGCTGGTCCTAGGACCTTGTTCCGGCTTGCCGGCGCGGCGCTTGCCGCTCCGGTGTCAAGTGTTCCGTTTGCCTTGAGTGCATCATTTTGAAAAATGCCGCCTCGCCCCCCCTGTGAAGCCGTGGGGGGAGGGTCTATACTCTATATTCTGGGACTTTGTGAAGGCGTTTGGTGCCTGGTCGCGTCAGCCAGCTATAGATTGCTCCTAGGGATTGGCCCGGCAGGGTGCCGGGGTTTCGGCTCAGGCGGGCCTTCGGAGAGTCCGGCGGCCCTTCCCGCCGGGCTGCCTGAGGGCATCGGCGGGCGGAGGCGCGCCCCGCCCGGGGCGGCCTCGAAAGGAAAGAAACGTATATCACAGCCGCGAAGGCCGGACAATAGGGCGGGGGCCTTGTTTCCCGGCCTCCCGCATTCGGGCCGGTCTCCCGGGCAGGGAGGGGCGGCGCCGAAGTCGGCCCGGCCGGCTGAGTGGCCGGGCATTAAGTCCCGGGGCCGGGGATCCCCCTCGCGCCACGCCCTGGGATGGGGGACGCCGGGAACGGCCCGAGCTCTAGGTACGGGTTATGATAAGCGCGAGTCCGCTTTTTGTCAAGGGAAACCGTTCACGCGCCCCGATCCGCACGCCCCGCGCAGGCGTGAGCCGCCCAGACGTCCGCGGCTTCGCGCCTGCCTTCCCCCGGAGCGGTTTTTTTCCTCCGGAGCCCTTTCCGGAGCCCCGGAGGACGGTATTCCGGTGCCGGCCCGATGTCCTGACCGGGATCCCCGC
>JAISEQ010000536.1 GCA_031264045.1 Deltaproteobacteria bacterium | reverse complement strand
CGGTGGCTATGTCATGGAGGTTCCACCCGTTCCCATCCCGAACACGGAAGTTAAGCTCCATAGAGCCGATGGTACTGCACTTTAGGAGTGTGGGAGAGTAGGTCGCTGCCGGATTAATTGTTCGTGCATTGTTTCTATCCTTTCAGCGGTTAGGCCCCCGGGGAAGAAGTTTTCTTCTTTTCCGGGGGTCTTTTTTTGTTCCCGCCATCCAGAACGGCCAGATGATGTCCAGCCTGCGGTCGCATGTCGCCGTCCCCGAGATTACTACCGGCGGAAAAGACCCAGCGGAATGGAGGGGGGGCTTCCCCTAATCCGCCGCACCATGCTGTCCTGTCCCGAGCTTTCAGTCCCTTCAGGATGCCCGGCAGGTGACGGATGAGGATGGGGGACGCCTCCGCCCGTCGGGATCGGAACACGTTTCCGACCGTACACGACTGCAGGATCCAAAAATCTCCGCAGGGCCTACGGCCCTGGGGAGGTTCGGCTGTCGGCGGACGGGCATCCGGCTCGGACGGGAACGCGGGGAGACCCGTCAGCCCTTGAAATCCAGGGCATCCCCGATTCTCCTCCTCACCGTCTCCGGCCCCAGTATCTCCAGGATGTCGTACAGCCCCGGACTGGCCGTCCCCCCGGTTAGGGCGAGCCTAAGGGGCTGCGCCGCCGCTCCCTTCTTGATGCCCAGCTCGGACGCCATCCTGTCCAGGAGACCGTCGAAGGCCTCGTGGCTTTCCGGGAGGGTGGCCAGGGTCTCAAGATAGGAGCGGAGTATGGCCCTGCCTCCGCCGTCAAGAAGCTTGGACGCCGCCTTGGGGTCCAGCGCGACGCGGTCCATGAAGTAGAAGGCTGACTTCTCGGCCATCTCCTTCAGGGTCTTGCCCCTCTCCCGGACGGTCTCGACAGCCGCCAGGAGCTTCTCGTCGGGCATGCCGCCCACCCCCTCTCGGGCCAGAAAAGGCCTCACGAGCCCCGCGAGCTCGTCTGCCGGCGTTTCCTTTATGTAGTGGGAGTTCAGCCAGTCGAGCTTGTCCTGGTTGAACACCGCAGCGGATCTCCCCACGGAGGAGAGGCTGAAGAGGGCAGTCATCTCCTCCAGAGTGAAGATCTCCTTGTCCCCGGACGACCAGCCGAGCCTGGCCAGGTAGTTCACCAGAGCCTTCGGCAGGTACCCCATTTCCCTGTAGGCCAGCACGGACGTTGCCCCGTGGCGCTTGGAGAGCCTCTTCTTGTCCCCTCCCAGGATCATGGGGAGGTGCCCGAACTCCGGCACCGGCACCCCGAGTGCTCGGTAGAGGAGGATCTGGCGCGGCGTGTTGTTCACATGGTCGTCTCCGCGCAGGACGTGGGTGATGGCCATGGAGGCGTCGTCCGCCACCACGGCCATGTTGTAGGTGGGGAGCCCGTCGGAGCGCACTATCACCAGATCGTCAAGTTCGCCGTTCTGGAAGGTCACGGGGCCCTTGATGAGATCGTTCCAGGCGGTCTCGCCGTCCGGGGGGCACTTGAAGCGCACCGCGGCCCCCGGCGAGGGTCCGAGTCCCAAATCGCGGCATCTTCCGTCGTAGCGGGGCTTGCCCTTGCTTTCCAGGGCGGCCCGGCGGGTCTCGTCTATCCGCTCCTGGGAGCAGTGGCACCAGTAGGCCCGGTCCGAGGCCAGGAGACGGTCAACGTACTCCCTGTATATGCCGGTCCTCTGCGTCTGGTACACCGGCTCGCCGTCGTGGTCCAGCCCCAGCCACTCGAGAGAGCCCAGGATGTCCCGGGTGTACTCGTCCTTGGAACGCTCCTGGTCCGTGTCCTCAATGCGGAGAACGAACTCTCCCCCCGCGTGGCGGGCGGCGAGCCAGTTGAACAGCGCCGTGCGTGCCCCCCCGATGTGGAGGTGGCCGGTGGGACTGGGGGCGAAACGGGTCTTCATCGTCAATTCCTTGGGCGGCATGTCCAGCCGCTGGAGTTTCGGCGGCCAGCAGGCAGCCGGGGTCAGCCGCCCGTGACCCCGGGAAGTCGGCGGGGGGGCTCGAATCCACTTGGGGGCCATCCCGGGCACCGGATGGCACGGGACGGGGGGCATAAAATGTCGAAAAGTCGAGGGCGTGCCGGCCCGCAGGGGCAGGGGAGGGCGCTGGACAGCTGGAAAAGGGCGGGCAGGTTCCGGAAGGGGGGGGTGCAGGACGGCCGGCAAGGCCGATTTTGCCGGAAGAAGGGGTGCGGCGGGAGCCGGGCGCGGGCTTCCGGTGTCCGTGTTCAGGGGCAGGAAGATTACCCCGTTGTTCTTCAGGATTCCGGCTCCCCCCGGCTTCCGCCCCGCGCCGCCGACCCGGCGCCCCGGACGCCGGCGGGCCCATCGTTGGCGGTCCGTGCTCCTCCGCCGCGCCGTCTTCAGGCGGCTCCCTGCCCGACCGGGAGGACCGGGAGCTGGGGGCAGGGCCTTCCGGCCCGCGCGGCGGGGTCTCCATCCTGAAGCGGGCCGCCGACGGTCACGGCGTGAGGGTCTGGAAGAGTTTTCCCGGAAGAGGCGGTTCTATAGATAATCCATTATTCCTGCTCCGGCAAGTCTTGTATTTCCTTTCCGGATGCGTTAATATGAGCAATTCAGTCGGACCGGATCTCTTTCCAGGCCTTGCTGATTTTCTTGTTTCTGGGCTCCGGCGGCCGCGCCCGCCGCTCCCGGGATGTCCCGGTCCCGCCCCCGCGCGGACGTTCCCGCCCGGGCCCGCCCGGCGGGCGCAGCCAGCCTGCTCCGCCCCGCGCGGGCCCCTGCCGCCTGAAGGAGGACGAATATGTCGAGGACGCCTTTCCTGGCCGGCAACTGGAAGATGTACAAGACCGGGGCCGAGGCCGTGTCGTTCATCGAGGCCGCAAAACCCCTGATAGCCGGCGCTTCCGGGCGCCAGGCTGCCCTGGGGGTGCCCTTCACGGCGATGGCCGAGGCCGCGCAGGCCGCCCGCGGGACAGGGATCCTCATTG
>JAISEQ010000504.1 GCA_031264045.1 Deltaproteobacteria bacterium | reverse complement strand
TAAATTTCGGAGCGTTATGAGATACCTCCGATGAGGTGTCAATGCCCCCTGGAGTGGTATTTTCAGTGTGCCACCTCTGAAGCGGTCTTAAATAAGGCTCGACAAGGAGACCGTCTTTGGCGTCTATACACCGTAATACCGATGGCAAGTCTTAACCGATAGAAAAATACCTGAATAGTTACTATTTAAGAAAATATTTAAGACTAGAAATTTAACGTAGACATTGAAAATTTTACTTGGGAAAGAAAATTTAAACAATTTCTAATAAAGTATTAATGGGTAATTTTATGACGATAAATTACTTGCAAGGATCTGGCTAAAGATAAAATGTTAAAAAATTACATTCGGCAACGACAAAAAAAATAAGAAAAATTAACTGGACGAGATGACGCGCAACGCGATTAGCGGGATCGCGGAAGCTGCAGTCCCCAAGCATTCAAGATGCTCTATCACGGATCCGGAGCCGGATCAGGAGCTGGCCTGGGTCTGGATGGGCCGAATGGAGGCTCGGGAACGTTCAGACGAGTTCTACTGTGTCATCTTCCACGCCTCAGACTACCTTCTTGAACTTCACCTTCACGTCAGAAGTGCCGTAGATGGCTATGGCGGCACCATATACGTCTACGCCATCGGAGGGATATTTTTTTTGAGTAATTTTTGTCAATTATCTGGTCGAAGGCGGCAGATATCATTTTCTCGAGACAAGAGTTCACGTGCTCGCAACGCCTCCCAAGGACGATCGTCTCATCGGCCAAGGACACGTCCGTTCCCTTATGATCCGGATCAGCTTTCTCATGCTTTATCTCGATTACGACCCATCCGTTTCCTGTAACCTGGACCGCCAGATCGGAGCTGGCTATATCGGAACAGGACTCAGGCGTGACAATCTTGTTGCCAAATTCAAGAAGGAGCTGAAGCAAGGTCCTGAAAAAAAACTCTCTTGTAATTGACGGATCAATATGCCTGTTAGCTCTATCAAGGCTTTCAGGGCTTCCAGAACCTCGCTGTATATGACCGGCGAAGATGGTCGAAAAGGAAAAATCGCATTTGGCCTCGTCACGGGTTGCGAAGGCGTCCAAGAGCTGCAAATATTTCTTATTCAAAGATTGAGTGATGTCTGAAAGTTCAGATGCAGGAACGAGGAGACGCGTAAGGATCTCAAGCCTGATGGAGTCCCTGATTTCGTTGTTGGGAATCTTCAGGTGATATTGTTTGTTGGTGCCTGATCCTGTGATGCCACTGACAGTGAGATAACCGGCCTGCATGAGGACTACCGCCGTCAAGCCCGGAGCCCCCTCACGCTCCCGTAAGGGCCAGGTCCGGAAGCGGTCCCCGAAGCTTTCCGAACTCCGGATCGTCCGGGGAGAAGCAGATCAGGCAGACCGTCACGCCCGACTCGTCCTCGCGCGGCTTCAGGACCTCATCGACCGCCCGGAGGCACCGGCGAAGCCAGGACGCGTCCTCCAGGAACAGCGGAGCGGGCGCCGCGTCATGGTCCAGTAGTCCGTCTGCCGGCCCCGCGCGTTCGGGCGCGTCTCCTTCGACTGAGGGGGCCCCCGCCCTTCCCCCGGGCCGACCCGAGGGCCCTCCCCATTCCTCTCAAGACCGTTCAGCACCCGGAAACCCAAGCCCGGGCGTCACTTCCGCTTGACTGAACGTTTCAGATCAGCTAAACTCACCTAAAAAACAGACATCAAATCCATTCTCCACGACACCCCAGCACTCCCCTCCGTCCCGGACGCCGCCAGGGGCCGCTCCGGGGCGGCCTGCCGCGCCGTGCCCGCTGAACCCCGCCCCCGGACGGTCCTTTGCCATGGAAGAACAGACAGAAACCAAGCCGTTCCCCCGGCCCGCCGGGGCGGGCGCGGGGGACCGCGGCGGGGCGCCCCGCGGGCCCAGGCCCCCGTCCGCGCTCCAGAAGCTCCTCTACAGGAAGCTCGCCCGCGAGCAGCGGGCCGCCGCGTCCATACCCGACGCCGAGGTCCTCTGCCTGGCCTCCCCCGGCTCCGGCATCCTCTCTGCGCTGGCCTGGCGCATGGCGCTCCTGGCGGCCGGCGAGGGGGGAGCCGAGGGCATCTGCGCCCTGACCTTCAACGAGCGGTCCGCCCGGGAGCTGCGCAGGCTGGCCTTCGCGGCGGCGCGCGACGCGGGGCTGCCCCCGCGCGCCATGCAGGGCGCCTACATAGGCACCGTCCACGACTTCGCGGCCGATCTCCTGGACGCCCTGGATCCCGGCGGCGCCCCCCGGGCGCTCCTGGACCCCCGCGCCTTCAGGCTGTACCTGGCGGCCCGCGCCCGTGAGCTGGGGTTCGCGGGCGTCCGCCGGGAGAGGGCCATGAGCCTCCACGGCGCCGCGGAGGCCATGGCGGACGCCTGGAAGACCGCCAACGACGAGCTCCTCGAACTGGAGCTCCTCCCGGGCCGCTCAGGATCCGCCTCCGAGGCGCTCAGGCGGATCCGGGACTCGCTGGACCGCGACCGGGCGCTGGACGGCTCCCTCGCGGCGAGGAGGGCCCTGGAGGCACTGGAGGCCCTGGAGGCCCTGAAGGCCATGGACGGGACCGGGAGCGGCGCGGCGGGCAGGACCGCCGGTGCCGGAACCTCAGGCGGAGCCGCCCCCCCGGGCGGTGCCGCGCCGTCGCCTCCGGACGGGAACGGCCTCTGCGCGGCCGGGTCCGGAAGCCCGGGCGCCCACGAGGACGAGGACGGGCAGGAGCCCGGGGCCCAGGACATGTCCCGCGACTGGACGGGCAGGGAACCCGCGCACGGAAATGGATGGGTGCCCGCAGGGGACGTGCGGCCCGGAAGGCCGGGACGTCCGGTGAGGCCCGGAAAGCCCGGGAGGGCTTCCGCCGGCCGGGCTCCGGAGGAGAGCGGAGCGGCGCGCGTTCCCGCAGTGCTGAGGGCCCTGGGGTACCCGGTCCCGGCTTCCGCCGGGGACGGCAGACCAGGCGGCGCGGCGCCCGTGCCGGGATCGGGCGGTCACCTGCCCCTGAGGCATCTCCTGGTCGAGGGCTTCCAGGACGCCACGACGGCGCAGGCGAGGCTGGTCTCGAAGCTGGGCGCCGGGGCGCGGAGCCTGTTCCTTTCCGGGGACGACGACCGGGCCACCGCGCCGGGCAGGGGCATAGGGGCCCGCAACACGCCCCCGTTCTGGGGAAGGAGGGCCCGGGACGTGGTGACGGTCACCGCGAGCGCCAGGGCCTCCGAGGAGATAGCCAGGACCGCCGGGGCCTTCGCGGACCTGTCGCTCCCAGCCCGCCGCCACCCCAAGCCGGGCGGCGCGAGGCGCTCCAGCGAACCGTCGGACGTGAGGACCTTCGTCTTCCGCGACAGGCCCTCCGAGGCCCGCTGGGTGGCCGGAAGAATCGGGGCGCTCCTGGGCACCTCCTGGCGGGACGGGCCAAGGACGCGGGGGCTCACCCCCGGGGACTTCGCGATTCTCCTGCGCTCTCCGGACCTGAAGGAGCTGGACCGCTCGCCCCGCCATGCCGCCTTCGCGGCGGAGCTCGCGGCCGCCGGCATCCCATACCGCCTGGACTGCGGCGCTAACCCCTTCGATGTCCCGGAGACGGCGGCGATCCTCGCCGCCTGCGAGCTCGCGGCGGACCCGGCGCCCGCACCCGGGGCCGTCAGGGCCTGTCTTCTGGAGACGATCCGGCCCGTCTTCAGCCGGACATCCGCCGGCCGCTTCGAGGAGCTGATAGGGCGCGCCCGCCTCGCGGCGGGCGGTCCGCCGGCCGGCGGGCTGGACGCCATTCCCTCTTCCGCGACGGCGTTCTTCTGGGAGCTCGCGGACGTCCTTCGCGTATCGCGCCTGTCCCCCGACGCCGGGCTCATGGACAGGCTGGGCACCGTAAGCCGCATGTTCCGCGACTTCGACTTGACGGGCGGCGGCGGGGCGGCGGGATTCCGGAGGCTCGTGTCGTCCATGAAACTCCGCGCCTCCGGCTCCCCGGGAGCGCCGGAGTCACGCGGGGGGCCTCCCCCGGACGCGGTGGAGATCTGCTCGGTCCAGGCCATGGGGCCGCAGAGCCGGGCCTGCGTGTTCGTGTGCGACGTGGAGCAGTCGCGCTTCCCCGCCCGCTCGGGATCGTATTCGGGGCTCCTGCCCCGCGAGGCGCTCCAGACGGCCCTGAAGCGCGGTGCCTACCGCACCAGCCGGGACAAGGAGGCGAGGCTCTTCTACACGGCCCTGACCCGCGCCTCGCGCTTCCTGTACGTGACGGGCGCGGCCGAGCTTCCCGGGGCCCGCCGCCCGGCGAGCCCCTCGGACTTCTTGAAGAGCGTCCGCCACATAGCCGAGTGGGACGGCCGGAAGCCAGATCCCGGGGCGCTCCCCGCGGGCCTCGAGCGGGCCGTCCCCGCGAGCCGCCTGGACGAGCTCGCCCGGCCGTCCGGCTTCCCGGAGGTGCTGGCCTATCTGGCCTGCCCCGCGTGCTGCGAGCTCCTGCTCAGCCGCGGCCTCGTCCCCGCCCCCCCGGCCCCGGCCCGCCGCGGGCCGGGACGCCCGCCGCGCGCGGCGGATCCGGACTGCCGGAACGCCCCTGGGCCGCCGGAGCGTTCCGGAGCTCCCCCGGCGGGGGAAGCAGCGGGGGTTCCGGACGTCCCGCCCCCGGCGGCGCAGAAGTCCCGCAGGGGGCCCCGGGCCCCGGAACCCGCCGGCCCCGTTCCCGCGCGGCCGGAAAAGCCCGCGCCCGGACGCGGTCCCGATGCTGGCGGGCCGCCCCTGGCCGAGTCGGCTCGGGCGCTCCGTCGCCGGGGGCCGGGCCGCTTCTTCCTGCCCCTGGACGGGGCGGTCATCGCGGGAAACTCGGGGCCGGCGCCCTTTCCGACCCGGCCGGCCGCCCTGGCTTCCGCCGGGAACGGCGGGGAGGAGCGCTTGCCTCCCGAGGCCCCGGCGCTCGGGGCCGTGGCCCTGGACGCCCGCGACTTCTGCCCGGCCTTCCCCGCAGACGCCTCCTGCCCGGAGGGGCTGTGGGCGGCCGTCTTCCTCGCGCAGAGCTACCTGGCCGTCGCTGCGGACGCGGACGGGCCCGGGGGGGTACCCGGCCCCCCGTGGGCCGGGAAGTGGGCGGACGCAACGGGCGGACGGAACCCCGGAGGCGGGAACGGCGGGTGCCCTTTCCCCGGATCGGGCGGCGCGGCCCCTCCCGCCGGGCCGGGGCGCCCCTGCGGGAACTCAGCCTTAGCCGTTCTCCCGGACGGCACCCTGGCGGAGGCGCCTGCGGATCCGGAGGCTCTCGCCGCCGCCCGCGCCAACCTGGAGTGGGCGGTCAAGGGCATCCTGGCCCGGGACTTCCCGGCGCGCCCCGCCGCCGCCAGATGCCGCGCCTGTGGCTTCAGGGCCCTCTGTCCGGCCCGGGGCGGGGAGTTCAGGCTCAGGGGGAGGCCACCCGCCCTGGCGACCCCGCTGGGGCCGGTGCCGGCGGGGGCCCTGGCCGGGCCGGAGGACGGGCGATGAGCGCGGACCGCATGACGCCCGAGCAGCGGAGCCGCTGCATGAGCAGGATCAGGAGCAAGGACACCTGCCTGGAACTCGTGGTGCGCTCGGGGCTGCACC
>JAISEQ010000427.1 GCA_031264045.1 Deltaproteobacteria bacterium | reverse complement strand
GCCAGGCGGTACCCTCCCGTCCTGGGCGACTGGCGGGACCAGCGGGGGCAGCTGGCCTGGATGACGGGCTGGCTCTCCGAATGCCGGAGACTGGCCCGGCCTGACGGGGCGCTCCTCCTCTTCTCCGACTGGAGGCAGGTTCCCCTCATCTCCGATGCCGTCCAGGCGGCGGGCTGGGTCTGGCGCGGGCAGGTCGTCTGGGACAAGACCGCGAGGGCCCGCCCGGTCAGGGGGAGCTACCGCCATCAGGCCGAGTTCGTCCTGTTCGCCACGAAGGGCCCCTGGACCCCGCCTACCGGGGGGACGTTCCCCGGCGTCTTCGTCCATGCCCCGGCCGGGAAGAACCACCTCACGGCCAAGCCGGTCCGGCTGGCCCGGGACCTCCTGGGCATCCTGGCCCCGGGATCGGACGTCCTGGACCCGTTCATGGGGGGCGGGTCGATCCTGAAGGGGGCGGCGGATGCCGGGCACCGGGTCCTGGGGATCGAGCTGCAGGAGGAGAGCTTCGGGGCGGCGGGGAGGCTGCTGGGGGTGCCAACCGGGCGACAAGAAAGAGGCAGCCATTCCGCTCGCGCGGTACCCCGCGCGGTATCAGGCATGGGTGTTCCCTATGAATATGCTATAAAATCAAAGAATTAACCGACGTATATGGAGCCGGCCTTCGGCACCACAGCTTGCTTCCGGCGGATCCCGCCGTCCGCCGAAAACACGGGAGACCCGGTCGATTTCCAAGGGATCGACCGGGTTTTCCGTTTCCAACGCCCGCCGGCTCCGGAGGGCGGCCTACGGGCCCGCAGGGCATGGACGACGAGACGGCGAGCAGACGGATAGACGACCTCAGCCGAGGGCGGCGGGACCGCAGGGCCGCCCGCGTCCGACCCGGGAACGCGATGCCGCCCCGCTCCCCACCCCTTCCCGGACATGGTCACAGGCCTGTTCGTCAAGCGCACCGGTCCGGCCTCACCCTCCCCTTGACCCTCTACCGGCTCCCGGGGCTGAAGCATCCTTCCTGAAGGCGGCGGCGTCCAAACGGGCACGGGGCTTTCCATGCTGTCCGCCTCCGGGAGAGCCGTGCGCACCTCCGCGCCCGCCCCGGCTTTCTGGAGAACCTCCGCGGTGGGAGCGGGCCCTGACGGCGAGCGGGGTGCCCGCAAAGTCACCTTCCCCTCCCCAGCCCACGAAAGAAACGAAAAGTTTCTTCCGTACCAGACTCGAAAGACCGGAGTGAAGAATACCGCAGTTCTCCGGATCTCGACCGGCATGAAACAAAGCTGATGCGGCGCATGGCCATCAGCACCTCCGCTTCATATGGTTTTATGGTTCATATGGTTCATATGGCTCATCCGGAGAAAACGGACTTCGGACATTCCCGTTGCCGCCCCCGGTTTCAGCCCCGCCGGAGAGGCCAGGCGCACCGACGGGCCATCTGGGCAATACCAAACGGCTCGGTCACCTAAACCATCCCGAACAAATTCACGACCGATATCCAGGAGAACCCCGAGTGCCGCCTTCTCATAATCTGCAATAATGGTATCCGTTCACGAGGAGGCGGGCCGCACTCCCCGGCCCATCGGCAACCCTCATCCGGGTCCCGGAACGGCATCCGCCCGGACTCCCGGCGCCTTCATCCGAGTCCCGGACTGCCTCCGCCCACCCGCTCGGCAACCCTCATTCGGCTCGCTTTCCGCCTCGCCCGGCCTTCCTCCCCAGGTTCCCGGAAAGTGTCCGCCAGGCACCTGGCCTCACTGCCCGTGAACAGATACACTAACAGCGAGAACATAAACAGTTAATTGCTGACACATATACTTAACCATATCAATATATATATTAAATTGATAATTTTATAATTTTCAATAATCAATATTATCTAAACTAAGAAATTTTATTACTTATTAATGCTTATTTTAGTTTATTTATCATTGTTGATATTAAATTTTTTGTCTTTTGCGGTGTTCATCATGGATATATGATATATCCTGCCCAAATGATTGTCCCCGAGGCGCTCCACCTGGACGGGCCGATTCAAAGGGGATTGTTTGGCAAGCGGCACTTGCGGTAAAATGCTACACTCTCTTTTTTCCAGCCCCCTGGGGACTCGACCGCGCCGCAAGTCCCCGGATTATTCCGAAAGGACTCTTACCATGGACGGCCGCAGCCCTTCGCCGAGAAGAAGAAGCAGGGGATTTACGGCGAGTTCGCTCGAGCTGTTCGCGGGAGCCGGGGGACTCGCCCTCGGCCTTCATCAGGCCGGGTTCCGCCCGATCGCCCTTCTGGAACGGGAAAGGAATTCCTGCGATACCCTCCGGATGAACCTGAACGCCCTGGGAGGAGGGACCGTCCCCCCCAGGGTGATACAGTCTGATATCCGGGAAATTGATTACTCCGAATTCGTCGGCCGCGTCCGTTTCGTGAGCGGGGGGCCCCCCTGCCAGCCTTTCTCCCTCGGAGGCAGGCATTGGGGCCGCGACGATGACCGGGACATGTTCCCCGAGGCCGTCCGCGCGGTCAGGGAGCTCCGCCCCGACGCGTTTCTCTTCGAGAACGTGCGGGGGCTCCTGCGCAAGTCGTTTTCGGAATATTTCGGCTATGTTCTCCTCCAGCTCTCGTATCCGGAGGTGCCCGCGCGAAACGGCGAGACGTGGCAGGACCACCGCCGCCGCCTCGAAAGCCGCCGGGCGTCCCGCTCCCGGTGCGATCTAGAATACGACGTGTGTTTCCGCCAGGTGAACGCGGCCGATTACGGCGTGCCGCAGGCCAGGCACCGCGTGGCGATCGTGGGATTCCGGAGCGGGCTGGGGGCCGGATGGTCTTTCCCGGAGCCCACCTGCGCCAGGGAGGCTCTGGCAAGGGAGAAAGCCGATGGCGGCGCGTACTGGCAAGAGCACGGGCTGCTTCCTCCCCGGACGGGACATGCCCCCCGTCCGGCAGGCATTCCGGCTGGCTGTGCCCCCAGACGGTGGCGGACCGTCCGGGACGCCCTGGCCGGGTTGCCGGACCCGAGGTTCGATGCGCAGGCGGAATTCGCGAACCACGAGTTCCGCGACGGGGCCAGGAGGTACAAGGGCCATTCGGGGAGCGTCCTGGACGAGCCCTCCAAGGCACTGAAAGCGGGCGTTCACGGCGTGCCAGGGGGCGAAAACAGCGTGTCGCTGGACGACGGGAGCCTTCGGTACTATACGGCAAGGGAGGGGGCGAGGCTCCAGACGTTCCCCGACAGCTACGTCTTCAGCGGCTCGTGGTCCGAAAGCATGCGCCAGATCGGGAACGCGGTCCCCGTCCTCCTCGCCAGGGCGATAGGCGCGTCGGTGGCATCGGTCCTCGGGAAAGCCGAGGAACTGCATGGATGACGGCAGGGATTTTTCCCCGAAAAGCTTCAATCCGCTGGACAAGGCCAGCCTGGCGAAAAGCCTGGCCGACGCGCTCGGAAGCGTGGCCCCCGTAACCCTGCCGCCTCCGCGGTTCTCCGGTGCCGGCGTCTACGCCCTTTACTACAATGGTGCCTTCAGAGCGTACTCGCTTCTGGTCGAGAAGGACCGTGGCCGTTGCGAGTACCCTATCTACATAGGCAAGGCCGCCCCGCCCGGCACCCGGAAAGGGGTTGCGGAAGCGGAGGACAACAAGGCCCTTTTCAGCAGGCTTAGCCAGCATGCCAGTTCCGTAAGGAACGCGGAAGGGCTGGATGTCCGCGATTTCTCATGCCGTCTGATGGTCGTTGACGATATCTGGATATCGCTGGCCGAGGCGACGTTGATCCGGAGGTTCCAGCCTGTCTGGAACATCATTCTCGATGGTTTCGGCAACCATGCCCCGGGGAAAGGGAGAGCGGCGGGAAAAATTTCCAAATGGGACATCATGCACTCTGGCCGCCCCTGGATTTTCGATGTCTCGAAGCGGGCGGCCCCCGGAAAAGAACAGGAGGAAGAAGCCGCCAGGAGGCGCCTGACGAATGAAGCCATGACGCATCTGGAGAAATTCTTCAAGGACCGCCTTGGGGATTGACAGCCCATCCCGGCCTTTTTTTTCCGCGCGGGTGTTTGTGCCTCCGGAAGCGAAAGGCCCGCCACGCCATCCTGAGGTATCCGTTCAAGGGGGGGAAGCCCGTCTGGAGCTGGCCCTCCCTGTTCCGCTCCGGCACTTATCCCTTCCGCCTTTCCAGCCATCCCGCCTGCCTCAAAGGCACTCCTCCCTCCGGCCCCTCAGCCACGCCCTTTATCGCCGTGAACGGATACCAATAATGAAGATGAGACAGACGGCAATCGCTCAAGCCTTTACGTACTGAACTTAATCAGAAATTGAATTTTAACGGAAGACATGACAACAGTCTGACTCAACTAATATAATTTTTGCAGTGATGCAATAGCATTCCTGATATGATGATCAAATAGACCCTACTTAAATCAAATCATGACAATTTTTTCGATAGAACTATCCAGGAATTTATTAATCACAAACATATCCATATATAGGCAAATACCAATGCATAGAAAAATTTTTATTTGCAGCGATAAATTAAACGATATTATTGTAATCTGACAATCTCATAAACATTAGCCCAAATATGTTTGAAGCGAATAAATTAAACTGCCCAAAACAATTTAAACTCAGCTGAAGTTAAATTCATTCTCTAAGCATACTGTAGCTAGTAACGCAATACAGCAACGTTAAACTTAAACTTAATGATTCATTTCTTCCGGAACCAGCGACTGACAAGACAAAACATCATCGATTTTCCGGAACTTTATCTGGCGATATTTGGCAAGTTGAACATTCCGCTCAGAGTCATTGTCCTATTTGAAAATTGACAATATACACATATCTTGATAAAAATATTGCGATATGTTAAATATGCCTTTCCTTGAGATTGTCAGTCGACTTCACCTTTAATTTGCTTATCTTGACAGAAAACCAAATGAAAGCTATATTTCATGTTCTTTCGGGGAAAGACTGCAATAACTCTTACCGGCATGAACGGCTTGTGACCGTTTCAGCCGGCAGGCCCCGAAGTCCGGATTGCGGTTCCGCCACCATCGCCTGCTCCCGGGGACCGTCTCTAGCTCCCGCGGAAACGCGGCGGACCGGCTAAAGCGGCGCGGACCCCGGAGCCCCACCGGGTTTGCCGCTTCCGGACTTTTAAATCGGCCCCGTGCCCTCGCGGGGCCTCCCTCCGGCCCGGTCCGGACCGCCGGGGCGGACCGTTTCTTTCCGTCTGCCGCCTCTCCCCGCCTTCCTGTCCCGAATCAGGAAATCCTTCGGACCCGAGGTTCATGACAAACCCCCTTCCCCCCCGTCCTGGTGAGGGACACGCTCCCGGCACCGGAAAGAGACCGCCATGCCAGTGACCAGCGAAAGAGCGGACACCTTCGCCCTCCGGGCCGGGCTCGTGGCGGCGCTGGCCCTCTTCGCCGCAACGGAGCTCCTCTTCCGCCACGGCTTCGACTTCACGGACGAGGGGGCCTACCTGCTCGGCATGGACCGCCCATGGGAGTACACCACCCTCCACCAGCTCGCCTCCTTCGTGTTCCGGCCTCTCTACCTGCTCCTGGGCGGAAGCGTGTTCCTTCTCCGGGCCGTCTGGTTCGCCGTCATGTTCGCCGCGGCGGCGATGCTCTGCCGCTCGTTCGTGGCTGCCGTATGGACTCCTTACGGCCGGCCGCCCCGACCGGCCCTCCGGACCCTCCCGTTCGCGCTCGCGGCCGCCGGGACGGGCTGCTTCCTCAACATATGGCTCCCGACCCCGAACTACAACAGCCTGAACTTCTTCGGGATCTGCCTTTTCGCCACAGGTTTCCTGGATCTCCATTCCTCCGGCAGCTCCCTGCCCCGAAACGGGCAGGACGGCATTCCGGTCCCCGCGTCGCCGTCTCCCCTTCCCGGGACGCCTTCGGCCCCGGGCACACTTCTCGCCCCCCGTCTCCTGATGGCCGCAGGCGTGTGGTTCTCCTTCATGGGACGGGCGTACACCGCGCCCGCCCTGATGTTCCTGGCGCTCCTGGCCGCCCTGCGGGCGAAGGACGTCCGCCCGCTCCTCCTTCCCGCACTGGTGGCGGCGGGCCTCCTCCTCCTCACGTCGTTCTGGACGGACGGCTCCCCGCAGGCCCTTCTGGAGAGGTTCCTCGCGGCGTCCAGAGAACGCCACGAGTTCGGAAGCCACAACTGGCTGAACGTCGTGAACCTGGAACCGGCGTGGACGCTCAGGTACCTCGGCGGACCCTTCACCCCCGTCTTCCTGGGCTTCCTCCTCTGGGGCTTCGCCCTGGGTCCGGACAGGAAAGGCGGAACCCTAGGCGGTCCCGTCGCGCTCGCCGTTCCTCCTCTGGCGCTCGTCTGCCTCATATTTACCGACTTCCCCTTCGGGTACTACGGCTGGGCCAAGACCGTCTCGGGCCACAATCTCTGGGCCGTTCCCTGCGGGGCCTACCTCCGTACACTGGCAACCGGAAGGACGGGCGGCACGGGAGAAGCAGGCGGGCCGACCCCGGCTTCCGGACCGGGGCTCCTTGTCCCGCTCGGACTCATGTACATGGCGCTCGCCTTCACTTTCGGCAGCAACAACCCGCTCCTGGTTGTCACCTCGCTCTCCGCGCTCTTCATCGCCCTGGGCTTCTGCGCGCTTCTCGCGGGACGCGTGTCCGGTACGGCGCTGCCCGGACTCATGGCCCGGCTCGCCTGGTCCGGGGTCCTGATAGGCTGCGGCGCGGTCTACTGTTCGGCTGGACACCCCTACCGCCAGGACGCCGAGCTCTGGAACCAACGCACACCCGCCAGCATCCCGGCGGGAGGAGGGGAGGTATACCTTTCAGAGCGACGTGCCCGGTACGTGGCGGGTCTCCAGGCCCAGGCCAACGCCTCGGGGTTCAGACCCGGCGGCATCCTGATAGATCTTTCGGGCCAGCAGCCCGGGTCCTCCTACGCCGTCGGGGGCTTCATGCCCAAGAGCCTGTGGATAACCTCGGGCTATCCAGGGAGCAGGACATGGATCTCTACGGGTCTGGACAAGCTCTCCTGCTCCGAGATTGCCCGGTCCTGGCTCCTGGTGGACCTGATGCCGCTCACCGAGCCCCTCGACCCGAGGTTCCTCCTGGGCCACGGGGCCAAGGTCCCTGAGGACTACGAGCCTGCGGCTAAGGCGCTGTTCCCCGTTCCCGTCGGGCCGGGTTATCTGTTCCTGGAGGACCACAGGCTTTTGAAGCCCAGGAGGAGCCAGGAGGAGGCGGAGGCGGCCTGCCGCCTCGC
>JAISEQ010000387.1 GCA_031264045.1 Deltaproteobacteria bacterium | reverse complement strand
GGCTCGCACGTTTCCGGCTGGCGGCATGTCTGAACTCAGCAATTTCGACGCAGCGTCTCGGGAAGGCGCAAAGAAATTCGGCCGTCGGCCGACATGACAAACTGGCAACGCCCGCTATTTCTTCGCCGAAAGCCGGTCATGGCCATCTCCGGACAACGGCGCCGCCGCTGCGGTTATCCCTGCGCCGTTGCCGGCACCGCTCCCCGGACGGGAGCGTCGCCAGCCGCTCTTTCCATGACGCTGAAGAAAACCTCCAGCGCCCGCCGCGGCCTTCCGTCCGCCGTCGCCGGGATCCGCAGCCGCGCTCGTTCCTCAGTCCGCAAAGGCCCGGGACGGCAGCGCAGGGACATCCCGCAGCCCCGCACAAACACCTGCGGCCCCCCGGCTCGACCGAAGCGGACCAGACGGGGCCCGAGATCATTCCGGGAGCCGGCGCGGCGGCATTCCCTTAAATTTCCTATGCCAGGACCGCTTCCCCGCCGACAGCCGCCGCCGGCCGGTCCATGGGCTCGCGCGCATCGTCGGGAGGAGCCGGCTTGAGGTACACCGGCGCATGCAGGAGGCGGACGGACGGCTCGTCCCCCCGGCACAGGGGAAGCAGGGCCGACGGCTCGCCCGTCTCCGGATCCCGGGCGGACAGCACGGCCACAGCGAAATACCCGTTGCCGGAGCCGCGATCCGCGCAGGCCTCGCGTATCTGCGCCCAGTTGCCGGGCGGCTGGACGTCCGCTTCCGGATAGCGGGCGGCCCTCACCATCACCCACTCCGCGCCGGTCTCGCCGCGGTACCACACGGACGGGCTTATGGACGGGTGCGAGCTCGAGCAGAGGATCTTGCGGCCCCCAAGCGATCTCACTACGGCCTTCACCGCCGCGTCGTGGAGCTCCCAGTCCGTCAGGGGCATCCTCTCCGAGGTGACGAGGCTTCTGGGATCCACCGCCTCCGAGGTCCTCGCGTCCACGAGCCCCCAGCCGGGGACCGTGGGGAGCCAGATGCCTCCCTGGTTGCGCATGGGCATCAGGAGCGGCACCCCGGCGCAGGCCTCGGAGATCTCCAGGAGTCCCGCCATGGACCCGGGCGCCGTGAGCCTGCCCTCGGAGTCCTCCAGCCTCACGAAGAAGAGCTGGTTTCCCAGCCTGAAGGAGAAGTGCTCGTAGAGGGGGGTGGAGAGCCTGCCCTTGAACCAGGAGAGATCCCCTTCCCCCAGCCTCTCCACGTAGGAGGCGGCCAGCGTCCACAGGGCCTGGAATTCGCGGCTCAGCTGGCCGCATGGCGTCATGTCGAACATGAGATACCGGTCGCTTTCTTGGTCTTGGAGGCGCCAGGCCGCAGCCGGCGGCTCAAGGGCGCCCTGGTCCGGATCCTCCGGAAAGGGGGATCCCCGACGGAAGAAAAACATGATGCAAGACGCAAGCCAATGCGTAACGCCGCAGGAGACAGATTTCCCCCGCCTGAAGCCCGACGATGGTCTGAAACAACGTCAATCCGCATTCGAAAGGCGCGGGCGCGGCCCCGGACGCCGCGACGCGTGGGGGGAAGACCGTTCCCGGCACCCGATCTGCTGGCCTGTCAGACCGCGCGGCGGCGCATCCTGCGGCACGGCGCACCTGCGGCGCCCGCAGGCCCCGGGCCTCCGGTTTCCCGGAGAACGGCTCCGGAGCCCCGCACCGTGAAGAGATTATCTGGAAACCCTAAGGTAATTTGTGAGGAGACTGCCGACGGATCACCGGCAGACCCGCGAAAGGCCCGCGCACCTTTCACGCTTGACTGAAGCCGCCGGGATCTCCGTACTTCAGGACAGAAACGGCAGGCCCCCCTCTCCCAACCTCCCTTCCTCCGTCTCTCCCCCGCGACGTCCCCGCAGGACGACCGTCCCAGGACCGTGCCCTTAAGATGATCGTCCGAGACCGTGCGGCACCAGGGAGCTTCCCCTGAGCGGCCGCCTCCTGCCTAAGACGGGGCGCCGCATCCGGGACCGCGCGGACGCGTCACCCCCGCCTGCCCCGCCGACGGCGGCGAGTCCCTCCGGCACCGCCCCCCGCCGACGGCGGAGACCCGGCAAACTCTTCCGGGTTCCCCGTGAACCCAGCGGCCCGCCGGGGCCTGCCCCGCGCGGCCCCCCCGCAGACCCCGGAACGGCCGCCCCCCGCCCGGGCCGGAAGGTCTCCCGCGAAACGGGACCTGCTCCGGACGCCCCTCCGGCTGGGAGGCCGGGGCCGACCTTCCCCGGACAGGAAACGGGGCTCCGGGGAAGGAAACCGGCCTCCGGGGAAGGTAACCGGCATGCGCCCATCCGGGAACGCGCGAGGGCCGCCTCGAGCGGTTTCTGGGTTTCCTTGGCACCGCTCTTGCTTTCACCTGCGGCGGCTCAGCCGCCGCGCCACCCCGGGAACGCAGAGGCCGGGACCGGGGAACGTTCAAGCGCAGGGAGGACACGCGAAGCCCATGGCCCGTCCGGAAGCCGGAATAGCGAGAAGCGTCCTGGAAGCCGGGGCTTCCGATCCGGACGCCGTCCTCCTGTCGGCGCTCGGGCGGGGCTACGCGGCCTACCGCGAGGCTTTCAGGAGGGCGGAGGCGGGCGAGCTCCCCCCCTTCCCCGTGCATCTGGACGCGGACGTGACCACCCGCTGCAACCTCAGGTGCCCCATCTGCCCGGCCGGCGCGGGCGGCGGCGGCTATCCCGGCATGGGCATCGACCTGGACCCCGCCCTGTACTCGCGGGCGCTCGCGGAGGGGGAGGCCGGGGGCCTCATGTCCGTGAGGATAGGCGTCACGGGCGAGCCCCTCCTGGCCGACTCGCCGCACATGTGGGTCGAGGAGGCCGCGGGCAGGGGCGTCACCGACGTCTCGCTCATCACCAACGGCCAGCTCCTCTACCCGGAAGTGTCCAGGAGGCTTGCGGCAGCCGGCCTCACGAGGCTCATGGTCTCCGTGGACGCCGGTTCCGAGGAGGGCTACCGGAGGGCCAGGCCGGGCGGCGACTTCCGGCTGCTTCTGGAAAACCTCCGATCGTTTCTGGCCGTGCGCAGGGAGCTCGGCCGGGGCATCCCGGTCCTGAGGCTCAGCTTCGTCGTGCGGGAGGGGACGGGCTCGGAGCGGGATCTCTTCAGGGAAAAATTTTCCACGCTCGCCGACTACCTGAGCTTCCAGAGCTACTCCCCGATTCTCGAGAGGGGCCGCATGGCCCGGGAGGCGGCCGCGGAGGCCGGGCCGGACCCGGACCCCGGATCCCGCGGACAGGCCGCCGATTCCCAGGACCCGTCCCACCCTCCCGCAAAGGCGGCGGTACACCCCGGATCTCCGGAATCCTCCCCGTGCCGGGAGCCGTTCACCAGGATCTGCCTCTACGCCGACGGCGGCCTCTTCCCCTGCTGCTCCGACGACGGGAGGCTGTGGCCAGCCGGAAGCCTCCGCGGCTGCACCGTCCGGGAGGCATGGCTCTCCCGCGCGGCGTTCCTGGCCCGCAGGCCGGGAAGGCCCTCCCATCCGGCCTGCCTCCTGTGCCGCGGACACGCGGACGCCGGAACCGGACGTCCCTGCGCGGATCCCGCGGGGGGCAGCCCCCGCTCCGGGACGGGAGGCACGGAAGATGCAAAGGCTAGAGCGCAGGCGGAGGTTCCGGCAGTAATTTCCTCCAGCCCGCCCTGCCTGAACGGTCCGGGCGCGGCATGAGGCCCCCGGCGCCCCGTCCCCGGGCCGACGGCGGGTCCGGAAGGCCGGCGCGAATCCATCCCCCCCGGCGGGCCGGCAGACCCCTTTCCCCAGGCGTCCTGGAGATCCCCTTTCCCCCGGCGTCCGGGAGCTCCCTTTCCCCCGGCGGCAGACATGCCGCCGTCCCCGGCCGCCGGGGAAGTCCCGGCACGGGACGGCGGCAAGAGCCCTTAAGGAGACAGACATGCTCATCCTATGCCTCGGCAGCGAATATTTCCACGACGCGTTCCAGAGGCTGGGGCACACGGTCCTCGCCCCGCCCCACAAGGAGGGCTACCCCGTGGACGCCCTCTTCAACAACCTCCGCGACCGCCCCGATCTGATAGTCTACACGGATCACCTGGGCATCCACGGCTGGCCCGAGGGCATAGCGGACCTGCACGGCGTGCCCAGGGTCTACTACGCGGTCGACACCCCGATAAACCTCTGGTGGCAGAGGCACTTCGCGAGGCTCTTCGACTACGTCTTCGCGGACCAGAAGCCCTGCGCGGACGAGCTCTCCCGGATGGGCATGAAGGCCGGCTGGCTCCCCGTGGGCGTCGATGCCAAGAGCTACCTGCCCTCCTCGGGCGAGGACGGCGGCAAGATCTACGACTTCGGCTTCGTCGGGGTCATGGACGAGGCGCGCCGCCCCAAGAGGGCGAGGCTCATGAGCCTCATCTCCCAGCGCTACTCGGTGAAGACCGCTGGCTCCCGCGGCGACGGCTGGGTGGGCCCCGGCGAGTCCGGCCAGCTCTACCGCCAGTCGAAGCTGGCCCTGAACGAGAACCTCTTCCCCGGCGTCACCATGCGCATGCTGGAGGCCATGGCCTCGGGCGCGGTGCTCTTCACCGAGAAGGCCGGAGGCGATCTGGGCGAGATGTTCACGCCGGGCGAGGACTTCGCCTGGTTCGACCCGCCTGAGCTCCTGGACGCCGCGGAGACGTGGCTTAACGACGAGAAGCTGAGGAAGAGGGCCGCCAGGCGCGCCTCCGAGAAGGTCCAGGCCTCCCACGACGTGACGAACCGCGCGGAGACCTTCCTCCAGGCCGTCCAGGGCGTGAACCCCGGCACGGCGCTCTCCGGGAAGGCCGCGGCTGACGAGGAGGGCAGGTTCCTCTTCCTCACGGCCCTGCGCTGGCCCCGCGAGGACGGCCAGAAGCGCATGGCGCGCGCCGAGAAGCTCTTCAGGGACGCCGACTCCCGCGGCGAGCTGTCCCCGGCCGGGCTCTTCATGCTGGGGCACATCCAGAGGCTCAGGAAGAGGCCGGAGGACGCCAGGGGCTTCCTCGTCCGGGCCTGGGAGGCCGGCGAAACCCGCGGGGCCCTGGGCATGGGGATACTCTCCCTCGCCCTCCAGGACACCGCAGAGGCGGCCGCCTGGCTCTCCCGCTTCACGGGCGTGGGCGAATTCCCGCACCTCACCCTGGACACCCTGAGCTTCCCCGCCGTGAAGCTCATAGCCGGGAAGCTCCTGGAGCAGGGCGAGGACGTCTGCCCGGGCTTCTCGCGCAGCCAGCACGACCCGGCGGTCTGGACCGCCTTCGAGTTCTACCTCTCGGCCTTCCGGTCCGACCCGTCCGATCTGGAGACAGCCCGCGCCCTGTGCGGGATACTCCTGAACCGGGGCGCGGCGGCCGAGGCCCTGGAGTTCGCCCAGAAGGCCCTCGAGCACCACCCCGAGGACGAGGTACTGGGGGCGGTGTTCGCCGAGGCAGGGAAGGCCACCTACCTGACCGTCAACATGAACTGAGCCCGGGCGCACCCTCCCCGGCGCCTTCCGCGCGGGGGCCTCCCGGACCCCCGAACCACCGAACCCCCATGCCCCCGGCGCCGCGGCCCCCGCGCGGCGCGGGGGCGGACCGCCACGGAGCATTCCCATGCCTGAGACACAAGCCGCCTTCACCGGAACGTCCCCCCCCGCCGAAACCTCGGCCGGGCCGATGCAGGTCGTCCCCGGGCCGCAGGGCCCCGGACTTCTCCTGCGGGGCGTGACCGTCCATTCGCCGGACGATCCCGCGGCGGAGGCCGCATCCTGGGTGAGGGAGGTGGTGGGGCGCTGGCAGGGCGGGGGCGGGACCCCGGAGCTGGCCCTGGTCTTCGGGCTGGGGCTGGGGTGGCACGTGAGGAGGCTCAGGGAGCTCTTCCCGAACCTCACCGTCGCCGTCTTCGAGCCCGACCGGGGCTTCATCCCCACCTTCGAGAAGTACAACGTCCTGGGGCCTTCCGACGTCCCGAAGATTTTCGCGGACCGGGCCGAGTTCGACGGCTTCGTTTCCCGCGAGGTGGTCTACGGGGAGGGGGCCTTCCCGCTCCTCATGGTCACCCCCGGCTACCACCTGGCCTTCCCCGAGGAGGCCCGGAGCTTCATGGAGCGGGTGGGCGGGGAGGTGACCAGGCTCAAGGTCATCACGAAGACCCGCAAGGCCACCATGAGCGCCTTCATGGACAACCTTGTGGAGAACGCCTGGCTCGCGCCGAAGCTCCCGGACCTGATGCTCCTGAAGGGCCGCTTCATGCCGCGCCCCGCCTTCGCGGTGGGGGCCGGCCCCAGCCTCACCCAGAACGGGGCGCTCCTGAGGGACGTGGGCGCGAGGGGCCTGGTGATAGCCGCCGCCGCGGCGCTGAAGCCCCTCCTGCGCCTGGGCGTGTCCCCCGACGTGGTGGTAGTGATAGAGTCCTCGGACACCTCCAGGTTCCTGAAGCTCACGGACGGGGAGAGGAGCGTCCTGAAGCCGGGCACGGTCCTGGCGGCCGCGGCCGGGGGCCATCCGGCCCACTTCAGGGCCGAGGGATTCGAGAAGGCGCTCTTCCACCTCTCCGGAGGGGAGGCCCAGCTCCTGAGCCAGGGATACTTCCTGCCCCAGGGCGGGAACGCGGGCACGGCATGCTTCGCCCTGGCCTACGTCTGGGGGCTGTCCCCGGTGATACTGGTGGGCCAGGACCAGGCCTACCTGGGACCCCAGCTCCACGCCGAGGGGACCGCTGACTCGGTAATCGATCCCGACCGCTCCGACAGCATCCGCATCCCAGGCATCGGCGGCACGGAGGTCCAGTCCAACACCGGGCTCGCCGCGTCGGTCAACTGGCTCGCGGAGGCGGCCGCGCTCATCCGCTCCAAGGGCAGGGGGCCCAGGCTCATAAACTCCTCGGCCCAGGGGGCGTCCGTGAGGGGCTTCGACGAGATCCCGCTGGAGATCGTCATGAACGGCCTCCCCGACCAGCCCCCCACCTGGACCGTGGCGGACATGATGAGGCAGCTCCCCAGGCCTTCCGCCCGGGAGCTCCGCGGCGACATGAAGCAGATGTCCGCCATCCTCACCCAGACCCGCCAGCTCGTCAACCGGAACGTCCAGAGGGCGCTGGTGGAGATGATGAACGTCTCCAAGGTCTCGGCCTTCATGGGCGAGCTCCTCGCCCCCGCCCTGGCCGGGGGCAGCCGGCAGGGGATACTCAGGAGCATCGCCTGGGCGGACGGGATCATACTCAAGATGCTCGCCTCCCTGGAGAGGGGCGGGAACGTCTAGGGGAGGAGGGGGCGTCCGGCGCCCGCCCCCCGCGCCGGGGCGGGCCCGGGGACCCGCGTCCGGGACGGCCCCGGCGGGGGAAGCCGCCGGAACCGAGACAGGAATCCCTCGCGCCCCCTGTCAGGATTCCCCCCGTCCCCCGGAAATTCGTCCCGGGCCCCGCCGGGTCCTCCGGAGGCTTCAATGCGGAGCCCGCCCCCGGCCGATCCGAAACGGCGGATACGGGCCGCGGGCGGAGCCGCAGTCCCGCCCGGGCCTGCGGCCCGGTCCCCGGATGCGGAGGCGACCCCGGGCCATGCCCCGGAAGCCGCACCGAACCGGGCTCAGGAAGCCGCACCGGACCGGGCTGCGGGAGCGGCACCGGACCGGGATCCGGGAGCGGCCCCGATCCCGGCCTGCCAGAGACTTCCCGGGGCGCGGCCCCGCCGTCCCCGCGCCCGTCATGCCCGGAACCCGCCTGCGGGACCGAATCTTGGCACGGCAGTTGAATACGACACCACGGCCCCGAACGACCGGTCCGGCGGAGGAAGCGCTCCCGGCGGGAGCTTCGGGAAGCCGGAGGAGGGAGCCCCGGCGACGCGCGGGTGCCGCCCTGCGGGGAAAGAGGCTGCGGCGAGGCCGGCAAGGCCTTATGGCCGGCCGGGAAGATTCGGGAGTGCCGGGAAGATTCGGAAGTGCCGGGAAGATCGGGAGTGCCGGGAAGACGGAGGAAAAGGCCATGAAGAAGCCCACCCTTGGCGTGAACATGATAATCAGGGACGAGGCGGAGAACCTGCCCAAGAGCCTCGCGCCCGTCATGGATCTCTGCGACGAGGCGGTGGTGGTGGACACCGGGTCCCGCGACGGATCCAAGGCCCTGGCCCGCTCCTACGGGGCGAGGGTGTTCGACTACCCATGGAGGAGCGACTTCTCGGCCGCGAGGAACCAGGCGCTCTGCTCGGCCAGGACCGACTACGTCCTGTGGCTGGACGCGGACAACCACATATCGCCCCGGAGCTTCGAGGCCCTGAGGGAGGCGCTCCCCAGGCTGAACGCCGCCCCCGCCGTTATCATGTGCGCCGAGCGCGTGCTGCCCCAGGGGGATCTCCTGTGGCAGAAGCGGGTCTTCCCGAAGCGGCCCGGGGTGCTCTTCACCGGGGTCGTGCACGAGCAGCTGACGCATCCGGAGTGGATGGCGGTGAAGCTCGCGGACGCCGAAATCACCCACTGGGGCTACGCGGACCCGGCCGAGGCCAGGCGCAAGGGGGAGAGGAACCTGAAGCTCCTCCTGGACGCCCAGGGGACCCTGGAAGGCGACTTCTACCACCTCTACCAGACCGGGAGGACGCTCCTGAACCTCCGGAGGTTCGAGGAGGCGAGGGGGTTCCTGCAGCGGGCGGCCCAGAGCTCCACGGCGAACCTCCCCCTGTGGAGCCATTCGGCCATACTGCTTTCCGACTGCTGGAAGGCCACGGGGGACATGGGACGGGCGGAGAAGACCCTGCGCCACCTCACCTCCATGCGCCCCGGCTACGGTCCCGGCCGCTATTTCCTGGGACGCTTCCTCTACGGCGCCGGCCGGGGGGAGGAGGCTGCCGGCGAGCTCGCGGCGGCGCTGGAGCTCGGCCTCTCCGATCCGGGCTGGGGGGCGGCGGCGGAGCGGCTCTCCTTCACCTGCGCGTCCATCCTGGGCAAGATCCTTTCCGAGTCCGGGGACGAGACGGGGGCCGAGAGGGCCTACATGCAGGCGCTGGCCTTCTCTCCCGGGAACCCCGAGCCCCGCGTGGCCCTGGCCGAGCTGGCCCTGGTGGCGGGACGGACCGAGAGGGCGCAGGAGCTCATCTGGAAGGCCCTCGAGCTCGCGCCGTTCCACCGCAAGGCCAGGCACCTCGCCCGCGAGATCTCCGGGGGCGCCGCTTGAGCCCGGTCAGGACAGTGGGCTTCTACACCGAGGGGCCCCCCTTCGAGGGCGACTCGGTGGAGAGGGGCGCCCTGGGCGGGAGCGAGACCGCCTTCGTGGAGATGACCCGCGCCATGGCGAGGCTCGGGTGCGAGATAACCGCCTTCAACAACTGCGCAGCGCCCGCCCTCCACCGCGGGGTGGAGTACCACCCCTTCAGGAGCTCGCTTCCGACCCTCGCGAAGCGCCGCTTCGACGTGATGGTGGTGAGCCGCTTCTTCGGCTTCTTCAACCTCCCCATCAAGGCCCAGCTGAAGGTCCTGTGGAACCACGACACCCTCGAGAGCGCGGGGGCGCTCCGGAACATCCAGGACGAGATAGATCTCTTCTTCGTGCTGTCGCGCTTCCACCGCGACAACTACCTGACCAGGCTCCCCCAGCTGGACGACCGCATGGTGGTGACCAGGAACGGCCTCAACTTCGAGCTTCTTGACCGGAGCGCGGACGGCGCGGAGCGGGACCCCGACAAGCTCATGTACGTCTCCCGGCCTGAGAGGGGGCTGAAGCCCCTGCTCGAGGAAATCTGGCCCAGGCTGAAGGAGGCCCGCCCGAAGCTCAGGCTCTGCATCTGCGGCTACGACGTGGCCAAATGCGATCTGGACCCGTCGCTCCCCCGCCTCTACGAGTACCTGGACATGCTCGCGGCCCGCGACCCTTCCGTCACGGTCCTGGGGGCGCTCCCCAAGAGCGAGTACTACCGGCACCTGGCCGGCAGCGCGATGCTCGTCTACCCCTGCACCTTCCCCGAAATCAGCTGCATCGCGGCCCTGGAGGCCCAGGCGCTGGGCACCCCGATACTGACGTCCGACTCCTTCGCCCTCTCCGAGACGGTCGTCTCCGACCGGTTCCGCGTGAAGGGCCGCCCCGGGACGCCCGCGTACAACCGCGACTTCGTGGACAGGGCGCTAAAGCTCCTCTCCGACACGGAGGGCACGGCCCGGGCCGCCGAGCAGTGCCGCGCGAAGGTGCGGGAACTCCACTCCTGGGACCAGGTCGCCGGGGAGTGGATGCGCATCTTCGATCTTTCGCTCAGGGCCAGGGAGACGAGAAGGCTCATAGTGGAGAGCAGCACCGGGCAGAGACGCGATGGACTCCTGGTTTGACAGCAACCTGGCGTCCGTTGGGGAGAGGGACGGGGCTCTCGCCTCCCTGCTGGCCAACTACGCCCCCCGGCCCCTCGGATCCCGGGCGGTTCCGGGGGACGCTGGCGGGACCGGCGAGCCCGACGGGCGGGATGCCCGCGGGACGGGCGCCGCGGCGGAAGCCGGCGGGCGCCGCGCCGCGCCTCCGGTCAGGGGCTACGGATTCACGAGCCCGCCTGGCGCGGAGGGGACCCACGGGGGGCGCGTTCTCCCGCTGGACGCCGAGGTCGAGCTGGCCCCCCCCGAGGGCGGGGAGGGGCGCGGCCCGGTCCTCTCGCTCACGAGACCCGTCGCCGCGAGGCTCACGAGCCGGTCGCCCGAAAAGGAGGACCGCGCCCTGGCGGACAGGTTCCTCGGGACCTACGGCGGCGGTCTGGCCCGGACGGGCGCGACCGCCCTCGGGCTCGGTCTGGGGTGGCACATCGAGCGCATCCTGGACAGGCTGGGCGGAGCCCCCCTGTGGATTGCCGAGGCGGCCCCTCAGCTCTGGGCGGCGGCCATGACGGCGAGGGATCTCTCGCATATCCTTTCGCGTCCGAACACCGTGCTTCTCTGCGGAAAGCTCGACGCCCTGCCGCCGGGAGCCCCGCCGGCCGTAATCGCGCGTCCGGCGTCCGTAAAGTATTTCCCCGGCATGTATCCGGCGGCAGTGGCGGGCGCGCTCCCCGCGACCCGGGAAGCGGCGGCCGCCCGCGCCTCCGGGGGACCGGAAGCCTCCCGTGCCGCATCCCCGCCTGCCGGCCCGGCGGCGGGACCCGGCGGCGCCGCCGGGACGGCGGGAACCGGCGGGGAGTCCGGGAAAGCGGGAACCGGCGGCGCGCGCGCGGAGCCCGAGCCGATGCCGTCCGGCGCGCGTGACGCGGCGGGGTCCGGCGGAAGAAACGGATCCGGGGCGCCGGACGCGGTCCCCCCACCTGCCGACCTTTCCGCCGCAGGAGGGATTGCGGGACCGCAGGGCGCCGCCGTTCCCGAAGTCGCCGGAGGATCCGGGGAGACAGTCCCCCCGGGCGATATTCCGGCCGCGTCCGGCACTCCCCGGATTGAGAGGATGCCCGAGGCACCCGCCGCGCTTGCGGTCCGCCCCGGTTCCCCGCGCCGCGGCGCGGCGAAGAGGCCCAGGGTCCTCTTCTTCAGGAGCGGATACTTCCTGGACCGCGAGATAAGATCGGCCATGGCCCGCCAGGACTGGCCCGTCGCGCTGTGGGACATAACGGACTTCCGGGACGCGTCGAAGGACAGGGAAGCCGACTTCAGGAGGCTTCTCGCGACAATCAGCTCCTTCAGGCCGGATCTGGTCCTGACCGTGAACCACCTCGGATTCGACGCGGACGGCGTGCTCTCCGGGATCCTGGGCAGGCTCGGCGTGCCGGCGGCGTCCTGGTTCGTGGACAGCCCCCTCTACATACTCTGCGGAGCGGAGCTCGGGCCCTACCGGGACCTGTGGGCCTTCTCCTGGGATCGGGACTACCTGGCGCCCCTGCGCGGTCTCGGCTTCGCGAACGCCGCCTGGCTCCCGCTCGCTGCCGACGAGGCGCTCCTGGAAGGACCGGCCGCGCCCGGCGGGGAGGCGGACGGGGGCGCGGGGGATGTCAGGCCGGAAAGGGACATCGCCTTCGTGGGCGACAGCCTGGAGACCGCCACCGCCAAGTATCTGGCCCTCGCGGGGGCGGGAACGGAGATCCTGCCGGAGGCCGACCTGCTCGCCGAGGAATTCCTCCGGTCGGACAGGATCGTCCCGGACGCGTCGGCCTTCTTCCGGGACGGCTTGCCCTCATGCGGGGAAGCCTGCGGCGGCCGGGCGGCCGACCGGGGAAGGTCCGGACTGTCCGAAAATTCCGAAATTTCAGGATTTTCAGGAATTTCAGGAATTTCAGGAAATTCGGGAATTTCCGGATTTTCAGGGATTTCGGGATTTCCAACATTTTCGGAAAATTCGGGATTTTCAGGAAAATCCGCTGGGGGCCGCAGCGGCGTCTTCCGCGCCGCCGCCGATACCCGCGAGGTTGCCGAGACCAGCGAGGAAGCCGAATTCCGCGCCGCCGCCGATACCTGCGCGGCGGATGCCGGGCCGCCCTCCCCGCTCTCGGCGCTCCCGCGCGACTCCCGGACGCTTCTGAACCTTTCGGCGCTCGTCACCTGGCGGGCCAGCCGCCTGGCCAGGACAAAGGTCCTCTCCGCCATGCCGCCGGGGCTCCTGACCGTCGCGGGCGATCCTGGCTGGAGGGGGCTAATGGCCGAGGGGGTTGCGCTCCCCGGCAGGGTGGACTACGATTCTGGCCTCCCCGGCTTCTACAGGGGGAGCCGGGTGAACCTCAACGTCACGAGCGCCCAGATGAAGACCGGAGTGAACCAGCGCGTCTTCGACGTTCCCGCCGCCGGGGGCTTCCTCCTCACGGACCGGAGGAAGCAGATGGACGGGATGTTCTCCCCGGAGGGGCGGTGCTGCTACGCGGATCCCGAAGAGGCGAGGGAGCTCGCGCTCTGGCACCTGGTGCGCCCGGACGCCAGGGCGAAGGTTGTTTCGGCCGCCCGCGCCGAGATAGCGCGGCGCCACCTCTACCGCCACAGGCTGGCCGAGATGGCCATGGCGGTCCTGGGAGGCTGACACGATGCTGGTGCAGGTGCTGGCCCCGGCGAAGCTCGGGGACTTCATACAGGCGTCGGCCCTCCTGAAGGGCATCGCCGCCTCGGAGCCGGGGGCGGAAATCCAGGTGCTAGCGCTGGATCCTTCAGTCTTCGATGCCCAGCAGCTTCTCCTGCCCGAGGCGCAGACGATGTTCCTGGAAGCGGCCGAGCTCGGAATCGGCGGCGGGCGGGGGCCCGGAAGCGGCGGTAACGAAGGCGGCGCGGCGGGACCGGAAGGCTCCGGCATGTTCACGGTCATGCGATGCGAGAGGCGTCCCGTCCACCGCGGGGCCGATCTGCTCGTCAACCTGTCCGTGGACGTGCGCGCGGTACGCTTCGCGGAAAGCCTGAAGCCGAAGGCGGTCCTGGGCCCGCGGGCCGAGGGGGGAGGGATCTGGGTCCCCCCGGCCCAGAGGCTCGCCATGGCGGCGATGGCGCTGGACCGCAGGCTGGGGAGGCTCAACATCACGGACGTCTGGCGGGCGCTGTGGCCGGGCTCTCCACCGGAGCTGGCCAGGCCGGCCTTCCTCTCTCGCCCGGCGGGCACAATCCTCGACGACGACGAGCTGCGCCATCCGATCGTGCTCTTCCATCTGGGCGCACGGGGACCCATGCGGCGCTGGCCGGTCGAAAGGCACGTGCAGCTGGCGGCTGAGCTGAGCGGGAAGATGGAGTTCCACGCGGTGGTCCTGGGTTCCCGTGCCGAGAAGGCCATGGGCATGAAGTTCATGAGGATGTTCGCCCAGACCGGGCCCCACCCGCAGCCGACCGATCTCACGGGGATGACGTCCCTGGCCGAGCTCTGGCCGCTGATGGTCAAGGCCTCCCTGCTCGTCTCCTCCGACACAGGAGTCATGCACGTCGGCGCGTCGGCGGGCGTCCGCCAGCTGGCTCTCTTCTCCGGTCCGGCCTACGCCCCGGAGACGGGGCCCTACAACGACGGATCCATCGTCCTGCAGGGGCTTTCAGGCTGCGGGCCCTGCGTGGAGGGCAAGGGATGCGGACGGGTCGAGTGCCGGGGCCTGCCGACGGCGGCTTCGGCCGCGGCCGCCGCCGCATCGCTTCTGGAGGCGGTCCCGCCGGGGGACCCCGCCGAACTTTCGGCGGGCGGACGCGGCGTCCCGGGAGCCGGGCCGGAGGAATGGGTTACCAGGATCGGGCCGGCCGGGGCGTCGCTTGTCCCCAACAGGCGGTTCAGCACGTCGTCGGACGACAGGGCGCTCGCGGCCCTCATGTTCCGGGAGGGCGCGAGGGCGGCGGCCGGGCTCAAGGCAGGTCCCGAGGACGGGGCCGCCGAAGCCGCCGCTGAGCTCAGGCTGTACGGGACCTTCACCCACGAAAATATCAAGAAGGCCACGAGCTATCTCTCCTTCATCGAGAGGAAGGCGCTCGCCGGCCCGGACAGGAAAATCTTCAGGGACTCGTGCGAGGCCGTCCTGAACGAGGCGGTGGCGCAGGGCATCATCAAGTTCGAGAAAGCGCCTGTCGGATATCTTCTGCACTGATCCGCATGAAAATGGCCCATGAAATCCCGGCATCCAATATCGGAAAAGGTTAAAACGATCCGGAGCTTTAAAAATGATCCGGATCCATAAAAATGCGGATGACAACAGGTATCCGTTCACAGATCGGAAGACCGCCTCCCCCCCCCAGGTCTCGAACAACCTTCCCATGCGCCTGGAACGAAATCCCCTTCACCAGAACAACAGCCCATCCGCACAGGAACGCCATTCCCTCCACCAGGACTGCCTCCCGCCTGCCTTAAGATCGACTCCATCCTGACACATGACATCCCCCCTTGTGCCCTGAACGGATACACGGGGAAATGCCTTCCGGGCTCCTGTCCGGCTCCGGCGGCAGATGACAATATGTTCCGCCAGCTCGGCATACCCCGGCGCAGTCATCTGAGTCTCGAATGTCCCGGAAATTCCGTTCTGAGGCAAAATCAACGAAATATGTTGCAACATAAGGACTTGCGCGTACCCGCAACCCTTATTCCGCCTCATTTTCGGCCCAGGAAGACCGCTTTCGGATGGTTAGCGCGGCCTTTGCCTCCGCTCTCAGACCCGCAGGGGGCCTTTTCACGAAACGCGGCCTTGAGACCTGGGTTCCCTCCTTATCGTGGCTCCACGGGGCTCACGGGACGCCCATTGTTTTCTGGGAAGACACGAATTCTGGGCAGGGGGGAGTCGGCACGGATCGGCGCCCGCCCCGGCGGGTTACCGTCTCCGGGGGGTCCGCCTACCGGCGGGCTTCTTTCCCAGAAGCTCCCCGTCGACGCAGTTGAACGTGACCAGCTCGAGCTCGTTGTTCATCTCCCTGTAACTGGCCCAGAACGTGCGCACGTTCCCGCGCCTGTAGCGAGACAGGAGCCTCTGGCCGTCGGGATTTTCCGACCTGGCGCGCACGAGGCAGCGGAGGTACGGGCTCCCCGGGTTCCTGTCGCCTATTCCATTGAAGTATTCATACCCCTCCAGGATCACTTCGTAGCGATCCCCCACCTTTCCCCCACCTTTCCCCCCACTTTCATCACCGTTGCCTTCGAGATGACGTAGAGGGTGTTCCTGTCGGTGAACCTGTTCTGGGGATTCGGAGTGTAGTTATCGAACGAGTCGACTATCTCGACCGCGGTGGTGCGGACGGTCGGCCTGTCGCCCTGGGCCCAGAGCCGGGGCTGAAGCGCGAACAAGACGGAGAGGGCCGCGATCGCGGCCAGGCGGAAGGGGTCATGCGGAAAATACTCGAAGAGCGGCGGATGGCCGGGACGGAGAGACAGGGAGACCAGGAAACCGGAAAGGCGGGAGTTCCAGGAGGCGGAACGTCATCCTGCGGCCGAGGGCCGGCGGCCTCCGGACCCGACCGCTCCAGCCGCCGCTCCAGGGGGACCGCCCGCCGGACGGGGGAGCCCTGGGGAACGGCCCGGGAACTCCCCGCTCGCCAGATGAGGGCAACTATCACCGGAGGGGTTCCGGAGAGGCCGATTACATGATTACATGATAACATGATACAGCTTGAAATCCGAACATAATAATGCCTGCGGTCGATCAAAAAAGTGGATAAACCAATCGGAAAGATAACTGCAATTCAAAATATTTGAAAATGTTCAGAAAAATATCGATTAAAACATTATCCGCCGGGGCGAACCGAAACGCGTTCATGCCCCGGCGCACGGCCTCCCGGTACGCGCTCCGCATTGTGCGGTTTTCAAGCCGCGAACGGCTTCATCTCCAGTCCCCCTCGAGCACGTAGGGCGCCCAGAAGCACGGATGCGTTCCGTCCCTGCCGGTCCAGCGCCGGCCCCCCGAACCTGCAGGATCCGAACCGTCTTCCGAGCCCGAGGCGGCCGCCGGAAGCTGAACGCCGCTTCCGGCGCCGCCAGCAGCCCCGCCGTCGGCGGGGGCCGGAGAACCGCCGGTTCCCGTTCCCGGAGCGCCGGACACCGGACGGTCCGGACTCCCCCGCATCACCGACAGCTGCGCCTCGCGCAGGGCCGCCGCCCTGCCCTTCCCCTCGCCGTAACGTCTGCGACCGAACTCGGCCACGAGCCCGTCGTTCCCGGCGCAGCCGGACACGGACGCCATGGGGACAAGCACCGCCCTGACGCCAGAGGCGAGGAGCGCTCCGACAAGTTCCTCCGAAACGATTCCGCCGGCTGCCGTACCAGCAGCCGGCGCCGCAACCGAGCCAGAGCCCGCGGCCGACGCCGCAACCGAGCCAGAGCCCGCGGCCGGCGCCGCAACCGAGCCAGAGCCCGCGGCCGGCGCCGCAACCGAGCCAGAGCCCGCGGCCGGCGCCGCAACCGAGCCAGAGCCCGCGGCCCTGTTGGC
>JAISEQ010000349.1 GCA_031264045.1 Deltaproteobacteria bacterium | reverse complement strand
TGCACAGGGCCATACTGTCTATTTCTTTCAGCCAGGGCCAATGTTTCTTGTACTGAGGGCGGTGATCTGGATACTGTCACGGGTGATCAGATACCATATCTTCCTGTCAGTCAGCATCCGGTTCCAGACGAAGCGGCAACAGCCGAAAGTCCTGTTCATCAGGTCTTCCTGCTTCCTTGTCGGATATATCCGGAATACGAATGCCTTGTTAGCCATGAATCATGATACCATAGAAGAAATCAGACGGCAATTCCTTCCGCCGTCTGCCCCGCCGCCGTGAGATCCGGCGAAGGAGGGCGCGATTCCTCCTCGGAGCACACTCCAGGGGATTCCTCGCGCAAGATAGTTAACTTCTCCGGAGTGGAACAATTTCGGTAAAATATTTATAACTACGGCATCCTCAGCGAAAACACCAGAATCATCTCCTGGCTCAGGCCTGGACAACTTGACCTGTCCGCATCTGCATTTCTCGAAAAGCCCCCCGAAGCATCCTTGAGACTCCTCGCAAGAGTCCCGGATCACCTTCCGCCGTGCCTGGGAACGGCTCCGGGATTCGGTCGCCGCCGGCCTGACAACCGTTGTCGGCCCAATCTTCCTATCCGCGTCCTGGGCGGGACTGGAGCCAGGGGACCGAGGTCTTACCGCAAGCGTCGACAACCCGGACGGGTCGGTAGCCAAATCCGCGAGCCCCCTGAAACCCTGTCCGCCTCCCGCTGGAGCCATCGCGGAAACCTCCGGCATCTCTAAGCTGTCGCTGGCCCCCGGAACGCTCCTGGGCAACCCTGCCAGACGCCCCCGGAGCTGCCCCGTCATCCCCGGAGGCCGCAGGCCACGTCACCTGGCCTGCCCCGGAACCTCTTCAGGAAGGGCAAGCCGGACTGTCCGCAGGAGGCCCGGTGAGCATCATGGCCGGTACCTGGAGGTGCTCGGAAGCAGGCAGGCGTTGCGGAGAAGCCCCAGCGAGGCCGGGTCCAGCTTCCCGTCCGCCCCGATGCCCACGGCCTCCTGGAAGGCCTTCAGGGCATCGGCGCTCCTGGCCCCAAAGCTTCCGTCAGCGCGTCCGGGATCGTACCCGAAGGAGGCGAGCATCTGCTGCGCCTCCCTGGCTATGGCCCGGCCTCCCCCGGCATCTGGGACCGCGCCCCTCCGGACGAGCTCGGGATTGGCGCCCGACGCCTCTTTCAGGGCCTCGCGGACGATGGCCCTGCCTTCAGGCTGGAGGGCGTCCCTCGCGGCCTTCTCGCTCCCCTCACCGTAAGCCCTGCTCCCGCAGAGCCTCGAGATCTCCCCGAAGCCCCTTCCGGGCGCACCGTCACCGGCCCCGTAGTTCAGGAGAATCTCGGTCCTGACGAGCTCGCGGAGGCACCAGCATCCCTGTCCTGCGTCCAGGGGAGAGCCATCGTCCGGGGGTTCCCGGCATTCCAGCTCTCCCGCGGCGAAGACTGCCGGCCTCTGAACCGCCCCGGCACCCTCCCCGACCGCCGCGACCGATGCCGGGGAACCCTGTCCGCCGTCGGCGGAAACATCCGAGCCGACATCTTCAGCCCCTGACCTGGTATCGTCAGCCTCCTGCCGGGAATCGCCCGACTCCGGCGACTGATCTTCAGCGTCCGTCGGGGGAACGTCCGTGCCTGAGGAAGATGCCAAGGATCCGGATACGGACGGAGGGGTATCCACATCCACTGCCCCACCGGCCGACCGGCCCTGCCCGCCGGCTCCGGAAGCCGGAGGAGAGGAACCCGAAGTTCCCGCCGCCGGTTCCGGTAGCCCGGCCGCCCGCGCTCCTGCGGCGGCAGTCTGCGGAGTGCCGGACAGTGAGGAGGTACCCTGAACACCGGCAGGCGCCGCCGGGGCGGCCTCCCCGGACGGCCGGGGTCCGTCATCCCTGAAAAAGGCCAGGCACAGCGCCACCGTGGCCAAGACTATGAGGACGGCAACCGCGTACTTCGCGACGTTTCTCCTGTCACCGGGTCTGCGGCCCGCCCTTCCCCGGCCGGACCGACGGGATCTTGAGGCGGAGGGGGATGAGACGGCTGAGGCTGAGGCGGCGGGCGCGGAACGGCCAGGTCCCCTGCGGCGTTTTCCAACGGACTTCCTCGACATATGAAATGCTCCTTTCAGGCATGGGGTGATATTACACCAAAGCCACCTCTGGGACAGCCCCCTGCCCTCGGGGTTATCACGTCCGTTTCCCGGGCCCGAGCCTTCCCCGCCCGGGCAGGCCCGGGCGGCCCGCCTGCCCGAATCTTCCCCGGCGCCCCTCCCCGCATCCGAACTCCAAGGCATCGGGGGACGTGCGCGGCAGGCCTCTCAGCCCCGGAAGGGACCGTACCCGCCAGAAGGAAGGCAGGGATGCCCGAAGGCAGGCCCGGGCACCCGTGAAGGCGACACCGGAACCCGAACGTCCCGGAACCCGGGACCGGTTTGCCGAAGGGCTTCCGCTCCATTGACTGCCCATTCAACGTCAAGGCCTTTACTTTCGAAAATGCCGCTCCTGCCGCCTCTTTCACCCCTGACCGTCCCCCGGGACACCGATTCCCCACATGCCGACCCGGAAAACCCGGACCCGGCAGGGCCGCGGAACCCCGGATCGTCGAAAAGGCAAAACAGGACACCACTGCCCCCTTCAAAACTATCTTGCGCGAGGAATCCCCCGGAGCTTG
>JAISEQ010000257.1 GCA_031264045.1 Deltaproteobacteria bacterium | reverse complement strand
TCCATAGCCAAGAAGATGGCTCAGCTCATGGGAGGGACCATCGACGTCGAGTCCGAGTACGGGGTGGGCTCCACCTTCACGGCCACGGTCAGGCAGGCGTGGGTCTCCGACGAGGTGATGAGCGGCGAGGAGCGCAAGGCGCTGGAGGGCTTCAGGTTCTCGGCCAAACGGAGCGCAATGGGCAACCGGCTCGCCGTCCGGCCGCTCCCCTACGCGCGGGTCCTCATCGTAGACGACGTCCAGACCAACCTCGACGTCGCCAGGGGGATGCTCAAGCCGTACGGCATGAAGATAGACTGCGTGACCAGCGGAGCCCAGTCCGTCTCGCTCATCCGGAAGGCGGCCATCCGCTACGACGCAATATTCATGGACCACATGATGCCGGAGATGGACGGCATAGAGGCCGTGCGCATCATCCGCGAGGAGATAGGCACGGACTACGCCAGGGAGATCCCGGTGATAGCCCTTACCGCCAACGCCATCATCGGAAACGAGGAGATGTTCCTGGCCAACGGCTTCCAGGCCTACCTGGCCAAGCCGATCGACATGGAGGCGGTGGATCGGGTCCTCCAGAGGTGGGTGAGGGACAAGGACAGGGAGGCCGAGTACGAGGCGGCTGCGGCCGAGGCTTCCGGGACCGCCGGCCACGGGGGGACGTCCTGCATCCTGGGCGGCCCCTGCGACCCGAGATCTGCCGGAGGTGAAATGCGGGAGGCGGGGGGGCCGACTTCGGACGGCGCCCCCTCAGCTTCCGCGCCCGCGCGCGAGGCAGGCGCGCGGGGGATGCCGGGAACGGGGGCTGCGGGCCCCGCGGGCGCGGGGGCACCCTCCCTCGGGCAGGGGGGAGGGTCTGTCCCCGCGGCCGGCCCGGCACCGGGCCAGGTCCGCGAGGGAGGGAACGGCTCCGGTCGGGACGGCTCCTCCGGAGGGGCCGAGCTCGGGCGCGTCGACGGACTGGACATCGAGGCGGGCATCTCCCGCTTCGGTGGAGACTTCGACGTCTACCGCGACACGCTCCGCTCGTACGCGACGAATACCCTGGCGCTCCTCGATCTGATGGAGTCGCCCGCCGAGGGGAACCTCAAGGACTACATGATCCGCGTCCACGGCATCAAGAGCTCGAGCTACGGCATCTGCGCGCAGGAGCTGGGCAAGGTCGCACAGGAGCTGGAGGCCGCGGCCAGGGAGGGGGATCTGGGTTTCATTTCCTCCCGCAACCCGCCCTTCCTGGCGGCCGCCAGGAAGTTCATAGCCGAGCTCAGCGCCTTTTTGGGAGAAGCCGGGTCCGCGCCGCTGCTCTCGGCGGACGCGCCGGATCCGGAGCTGATGAGGCGCATGGGGGGGGCCTGCAGGGCTTTCGACATGGACGGGGTGGACCGCGCGGTGGAGGAGCTGAGCCTCCACGACTACGCTAGCGAGCCCGGGCTGGTCGATTGGATAAGGGAGAGGGTGGACATGATGGAGCTCGACAAGATAGTGGAGCGCTTCGGGGACGCCGGCTGAACGGGGGCCGGGAAAGGGGTGAGCCGCATGACTGATCTGGCACGCCACAGGATAATGCTCGTGGACGACAACGTCTCCAATCTTGCGATCGGGAGATCGATGCTGAAGGACCATTACGAGGTCTTCCCAATCCCCTCGGGAAAGAAGCTCTTCGAGGTCCTGGAGCACGTCACGCCGGCCCTGATCCTTCTGGACATACTCATGCCCGAGATGGACGGCTTCGAGGTGATAAGGAGGCTCAAGAGCTCGGGCGTCTGGGGGGAGATCCCGGTCATCTTCCTCACCAGCAAGTCCGATGAAGGCTCCGAGCTGGAGGGGCTCTCCTTGGGCGCCATCGACTACGTGGCGAAGCCCTTCTCGGCGCCGCTTCTGCTCCAGCGCATCCGGAACCAGCTTCTCCTGGACTCCCAGCGCAGGGAGCTGAGGCGCTACAACGAGGACCTGGAGGGGCTGGTCAGGGAGAAGACCGCCCAGGTCATGGATCTCCAGAACACTGTCATCTCGACCTTGGCGGACATGCTGGAGTACCGGGACGACGCCACGGGTGGTCACGTCTTCAGGACCCAGCGTTACCTCGAGATCATGGTCGCGAAGATCATGGCGACGGGGCTTTACCCGGAAGAGATGTCCCGCATCGATCAGGAGTGGCTGGTGCCCTCTGCCCTGCTCCACGACATCGGAAAAATCGCCATAAGCGACAGCATACTCCGGAAACCCGGGCCCCTCGACCGCGACGAGTTCGAGGAGATGAAGAAGCACTCGCGTCTGGGAGCGGAGGCCATAGGGCGCATCTCTGACAGGAACGTCGAACACGCGTTCCTGCAGCTCGCCAAGACCATCGCGCTCACCCACCACGAAAAATGGGACGGCACGGGTTACCCGGACGGGCTTTCAGGCTACGACATCCCCCTTGAGGGGAGGCTCATGGCCGTGGCCGACGTCTACGATGCCCTCATCTCCGACAGGCCGTACAAGAAGGCCTTCTCCCCGGAGGAGGCCAGGCGCATCATTTCCGAGGGCAGGGGACGGCATTTCGACCCGGTCCTAGTAGACGTCTTCGAGTCGGTCTCGGACGAGCTGGAGGCCGTTGTGCGGGAATTCGCTGGGGATGGGCTCGCGGCAGCCGCGATGCAGTAGCTGCGGTCCGCCCCTTCGGCCAGGACGCCTGTCCCGGCCCCGAACCACCGAGCCGGGGCGGGACGGGGCCGCTAGGCCCCGGTCTCCTGGGTCCGGGATCCCATGCCCGGGCCCGGGTGCCCGGGGTCTTGCGCGTCAGTAGGAATTGGCTTCAGGCTTTCCTGCGCACGGCCTCTGTACATCAATTCGCTGTTTGCGTTCACCAGTCTGAAGGTCCTGGGAGGCAGAGGATAAGCGAACGCTACAAGATATTGGGTTCGACGACAGAGCAATCGCTATTTTAGGTTGCCATCGACCTTCCATTTCTTCATCAGAAATCCCTTGGCGACTTATTACGGCGGCGTCATCGATTAAATGCCATTCCAAGAAATCATGCGGCAACAGATCGTTCCTGGCGGCTTTATGGGCGAGACCGTACCCTCCATCCGTCTTCAGGTCCCACGCGAGCTCGTCCGGAAGGATCCCAGATTAGATGCATACCTCAAATTCTTCGCATTTTAACCGGTAACACTCTAAAAGCATTAGAAATCCCCACAGCCCGAATATACAAATCATGAAACTGTTAAAGGACCTACATTAATATTGTCAATAGCAATATAATCCTAATTATATTTAATAAAGATATCCTATATGACGTTTGAAAAAATTGATCCCAGTATCAAATTCAATTAAAAATAAAGTTTTTTAAATTGTTTAAATATTTCATAAATCATCAAGGAGATGGTAGCTATAAGACAACACTTTGTGTCATTCGTGACTGAACCGTAATAAGTCGGTGAAGCTAACGCGGGACCTTTTGCGTCCATCAGCCTGAGGGTTCTGGGAGGTAGAAGATAAACGAAAGCGTACGGATATTGGGAGGTGGCCACAGCTAATCGTCATTTTAGGTTGCCGTCGACACATCCGCTTCTTCAGCAGACATCCCTCGGCGACTTATTATGGTGGAGTCATTCATGGCGTTCTATTCAACTTAAAATTGTTGATGCTGATTTTTCCTTGCCTACAATCAAGTTATCCGCTGAATGGATGCAAAATATAATTAATATTTTTTGATTATCATAGATTTTATGTGTTTATAAATGATTCAATGTTAGAATTTGATTAAACTTTTTTTAACATTCCAACAACATTTCTTTGTTATCCGTGAATCCGTAGATATGGTGTATCGATTTAACCTGGTAATTACTTCTGATTGTTGAAGAGAATCAGTTCTCCGCCCCGGCTGGCTGACTATGCAAGAAGGTTAGTTCCATGCTGTCCGGAACGGGATCTCCCGTACCGCTCCCCAGGAAGTCCTTCAGCCGCTTCAGGAGGTCCATGAATGCCGCTTTGGCCTCGGCAATGAGCCACGGGAGCTCGGCCAGGCGCTTGGACTCCTCGGGGGTGAGCCCCTCCGTCCGGAGCTTCGTCTCCAGACGTGACCGCTCGGCCTCAAAGGCGGCAGCTGCCAGCGCGGAGTCCAGGTATGCGCGGTATGCGCCCTCGTCCTGGGTGCCAGAGAACAGATCCGCCCCGGACAAGACGGGCCAGGGCGTTGCGGGAGGAACGTGCGGGATCGCATCGGCCGTCGATCGGCTCCGGAAGTCTGTTCCGGGGGGCTTGCCGGCGGTAAGTGGAGTCTGGAAAACAAGGATGACGGCCAGGGCGAGCGCCGCGGCGGCGGGCACCGCAAAGGCGTCTCTCACCGTGCGGGCGACGGAGCCCTCCGCCCTGCGGGGGTGCCGGGTGAAGAGTCCTTTAGGCGGGCAGGGCAAAAGGGATATGCGTCCGGGCGGCATGGAGGGTCTCCGGAGAACGGTTTCGCGGTTCCGCCGACAGGCATGGCGGTCGCCATATGTTGTTACCTCAAAGGGCAGCCTAAGTCAACGGGAACCCCGGCCTGTACGGAACCCGACTGCCCGGGACTTTCCGCGCCTCCGGTCTTGATGCGGGTTGAGGCGGACAGCGGCGGCCAGTGGGTTCGCTTCCCGGGTTTTCGCGGATGCCTTCCCGACGGGACGTTCCGTCTGTCTGGTGTCCACGGGCTCAGCGCACGGCCTTCTCGCGGTAGGCCTCGAACCAGGAAGACGTTCCCTCTTGCGTTTTCCGGTTGACAACCGCGCTGATTCGCTCTATCTTCCTTAATACCCGTTCTGTACGGCCACCTCCCATATGGCCTTCAGTTCCCGGTATCCACTGAAACGGTATCCGGGTACCGGTTGCCCTGCCCCGGCGCACCTTGTCCTGAGCCGCCTTCCTGCCAGGTTCCGGAGGCTTCGCCGGAATCCGGAAGGCTTCCGCGTGTCCCGAATCCGACCTGCAGATGCCGCCGGGGCCGCTTTTCCGGCCCTCCCGGCCTTCCGCCCCCCTCCGGTCCGCTCGGCCCCGACGGTTCCGGCCAGCAAGTTCCCGTCCGGGCTCTCCCGCCCGGCCTCCGTTCCCGCAGCCAAACGAAAGGCGTGTCACTATGCCCCAACACAGCTCTGCACCATCACCAGCCGCCGCCCTTGTCGCGCTGGGCGCGGTCCTTACCGCGGCGGCTGTATTGAATCTCCTCTGCCCGCCAGCCCTGGCCTCGGATCCCTGCAGGGCCTACACCGGCCTGAACATGGAGTCGCTCGGGGCAGTAATGCGTTCGAAGGGTTACGAGACGCAGGATCTGCCGGGCGTGGCCAAAAACCACGGCTTCATGTGGACCCTTCCCGATGGCGTGGGGTCGCTCAGGATAGCGGAAGGTGGCTCCTCCCTCCACTTCTATTCCGCCTTCGTGGAAGGTGGCGCAGGTTTCGAAAAGGTCAACGGCTGGAACCGGAACTTCTACTTCTCCCGCTCCTATGTGGACGATGATGGGGATCCGGGGCTGTATCTCGACCTTAACCTGGAGGGGGGCGTCTGCGAGGATAGGATCTTAGATTTCCTCGCCACCTGCATCGCGTCAGACTCCATGTGGAGGGAGAAGTTAAAAGAGAAGTAGCGGCCCTGCGGCCTCCGCTGGCGGGGCCGAGAGAATCCGCGTATCCCGAAGCCTCTAAGCTGCCCGGCATTCTCCCGGGCCATTCGCCTTCCCGAGGCCAGGCCCCAGCCGGCCCGTCCGCATCCTGCAGGGCGCAATCTCTCTTCAGAGGATGATCATGAGAAAGACACTCCCAGCCGCGGCCCTGATGACCGTAGCCATTCTGATTCTAGCCTGCGCCGAGAGCGAGGGCCAGAACGCCGGTGCAGGCACCACATCTGAATGCCAGCCCTTAAACGTCCCAGACATAGACAGGACCGGCGACATTATGCACGCCGCTGGCTTCGACGTCTCACGGGAGACGGCATCCGACGGGAGAGCGGCGCTGGTGTGGAGACTGGACGGCTCGAACGCCACAATCAGCGTGGGAGCCGGCGGCACGAACCTGAATGTCGCCTTCAGGCTCGGGGGGACCGCGAGCGAAAACGCCGTCAACTCCTGGAACGATGATCAGGAGTTCGCGCGGACCTACCTGGACAGGGACGGCTCGCCAGTGCTCGAGATGGATCTGGACTTCGAAGGCGGCATCTGCGAGGACAACGTCAGGGCCTTCTTCCGCACATCCGCCTCCCGATACGGCCACTGGAAGCTGAACGTCCCGGGGAAGTGATGCTCCCGATGCCGTCCCAGAGAGTTCCGTCGCTTCACGGGCGATTCCCCGCCGGACTCGCTCCCCGGTCGGGAGCCCGGGTCAGGGCGGGCCAGACAGGAAATCCCTTCCGGAGCTTCAGGAGATGGCTCATGACCCCCGGCTCGTCTCTCCTGGTCATCGTAGCCGCTGCGGTGATGGCGTTCCCCGCCGTCCTCACGTCCGCGTCCGAGGCCCAGTGCGTGCCCATGGAGACGGTGTCAGTCGACCAGTTGCTCTCGATCATGAAGTCCCTGGATCTTGAGGCGGAGGACGTGTCCGGGGAAGAAGGCGCGAAAGCCGTCAGCTGGACGTACATGGGCCTCATGTCCCGTATAGCCCTCATGAAGGATGGAAAGTTCATCTGGTTCTATCTGATATTGCGCGACGCGCCCGTTACGCTCCAGAACCTGAACGACTGGAACCGGGAGTCCCTTTTTGCCAAGTCATACCTGGACAAGGACGGGGACGCCGTAATCGAGCTCTTTCTGAACTTCAACGGCGGGATCTGCGAAGGCCGGATACGGGACTGGTTCTCGAGCATCAGATACTCGCTGACAACCTGGCTCGATATGATGAGGTCCAACTGACAGCGCGGTCGGTCCGGCCCTGCCGCCTTCCCCCGCCTTCGGCGGCTAGCATGCCGGTCCCCTGCCCAACCTCAGCCGCGAACCTCCGGACAACCTCGTAAGGAGCCACCGTGACGTCCGGAGCATGCCCCGAGGGATCCAAGGCGGCGGTCGTGTTCATCCCCCGCCCGTCTCCCGTGCCCATTGCCCTCCCTGAGCTCCCCGGACGTCATCGGCCTCCCCGCGTCATGAAGCCGCTTGACTACCGGAGGCAGCAGCGCCTTCCCGTGCGCCGGAGCAAGCTTCCTGGGCTTCTCCACGGAACGCCGGTCAGGCACGGGCCCGTGACCCCGCTCCCCCTCGGGATGAGATATCCCGCACCCTTCGGCGCCGTCCTGCCTTGCCATCCGCCGTCCCGGAGCAGGCGGATGACATCCGGCACCCTGCGGAGTCAACGGGCGCGATCCCCTCCAGAGCCGCCTGGACGGAGACGCGGGACCCGTGATTCGCCCCCACCTGAGGCGGGGCATCTCGCAAGGCGCGTCCGATCAGCCGGACCGGCGGCCGACCTCCGGTTCCGGGATTCCCGCCTCCGGAACGGAACTTCACGCCTGACCCTCAAATTCTCAACCTTTCCGAAAGGGACTCCAATGAAATCCAGATTTTTCCCTCTGCAACTCCTCGCGCTGGCTTCAGCCCTGTCGCTCCTCGTGGCCTTTCCTTCCGTCTCAGGGGCCGACAGCTGCACGTCCGTGGAAAACATGGACATCCCCGCGCTCGCGGACCTGATGAAGTCCATGGATCTTTCGGCCGAAGTCATGCAAAACGACGATGCGCAGTTCGTTAGATGGACCCTGGATCGCCGCAACGCCGTCTTAAGGATGTCCCCGACTGGAAAGACCATCATACTCCTCATCTGGTCTTCCGGTCTTGAAGCCACAAGCCAGCAACTCGAGACGTGGAACAGGGAACAGCTCTTCGGCAAAAGCTACCTGGACAAGGATGGCGATCCTACCCTGGAGCTCTACGTGGAACTCGCCGGCGGCATCTGCGAGGAACGACTGCGGGACTTTTTCACGACCTGCCAGTACGCGATCGATCTCTGGTTCACGAAGCTGTCGGAACAATCGAAGCTCTGAACCCGGATCGCCGCCCTTCCATGATATCCGGAGGGGGGGCGGCAGGGCGGTCCTTCCCGCTCTGACGTCCTGGCCCATGCCCCCCCCTTCAAGGAGGGCTGGCCGCAGCATCATGGTGCCCGGACCGGTGCATTCCTCGCTTCGGAGACGCCGGACGCAGTTCCGGCTTCTTTCCCGGAAAAGCGGACTGACGCTACGGCTCCTGACCTCGCCGGCGGGGCGCCCCGTTCTCGGCGGCGCCTGCGGACCCCTTCATGTCCATGGCCAGGCGGAACCGAATCCGCCTCACGCCCGGACGGCGTGTCCGGACCTGGACGGGGAACCTGCCCCGGCAGTCCGTCTCTCCGCTGCCCGGGAGATCCCCGAGGAGGGCTCATGAACTGGCACATGAATTGCCTGTGCGCTATCCAAAACCGGGCAGGCGGCTCCCCGGTCGACGGAAGGTCCAGGGCGCAGACGGCTGGCGTTAGGGTCGGCCTCCCCCGACGCCTTGGCGGAGGTCCGCGAGGACCCGCCTCGCGCGGGATCGCTCCGAACCGGCTTCGACCGGGACCAGCCGCATGCCCCTCCGCCCTGAACCTCAAGGTTCACCTCCCGCTCCGGCCCTCCCCGACCGGCTTCCGCCCTCCGCCCGCGCAACAACCAGCGAGAATGTAGAACAATGACAACGCGCCTGCCTCTGTCGATCCTCATCCTGGTCTCCGCAGTCCTCCTTGCGGCCTGCTCATCCTCGTCCTCCTCGAGCGATCGCCCCTGCCGGGCCGTCACCGGCATTGACCCTCCGAGGCTTCTGAAAATCATGAAGTCCATGGACCTGGAGGCGGAGGAGATCAAACTGGGAGAATCTTCGGCTGTAAGATGGACTTTACGCGGTTCGCGCACGACCGTGTTGTTCCTGACCGAAGGCGAGTCGCTCCAGTTCTACGTGGCGATGGTCGGCACCGGGGCCACAAGCTCCTTCGTGAACGCTTGGAACAAGGACTGGCGCTACTCGCGCTCGTATCTTGACGGTGACGGAGACCCCGTGCTGGAGCTGGACCTGGATCTGGCGGGAGGCGTATGCGAGGCGCGGATCAGGGACTGGCTCAACACATGCGTGGCCGCCTTCGGCAAGTGGGCGGAACTCATGCCCGAGGCCGGATCAGGTACCGCACCGGAGACCGCCAAGCCACCTCAGGCCCCGCCCTCCTTCCCCTTCCCGGCAGTGGGCCCTTCGGACAGCGGCACCTGATCCCCCCCTCTTCGCCGCAGAGCGTTGTGCGGCAGTGCGGCAGTGCGGCGATACGGCCCGATGCCAGGCCACGCGCCGGATGCGTCGACTCGGGATGAAGTCGGCGCGGGAGGTGCCGCACCGGGACCCCGAACCTCCGGAACTTCAGCGCCCTTCGCTGGCCCCAGGGCCGGACGAGGATACGGCGGGGGAGAGCGTCACGGGCATTAGGGAACTCCAGGGGGGTTAAGGATCCGATCGCCCGTCCGCGGCGAGACCGGCCACTGCCCGGCAGGAGGGGTTCCGGGAGCGCCCGGCGACCTTGATTGTCCTGCCCCCGCCGGGGGTGACGTACCCGCACCTGTGCCCCTTCAGGCTCGGACGCCCTTCCGGGACCTCGTGCCCCGCATCCGCACTGCCGTCCGTGCCGGTACCGGCACGTCTCCTCCCGCGTCAGGGTTCCCTGACGCCCCTCCGCTCTTCCTGCAACTCCTCCCACCGACCGGGCGGAATTGAGCCCCGCCGGAGAAAGGACCCGCTATGTCGCCCGAAGCAACACGCCGCCCTGTCTGCCGTGAATTCCGCGAAGCCGTCCTGACACTGTCCCTGCTGGCCACGGTCGCCCTCGGGGGCTGTTCGGACGGTGCCCCCGAGGAAGCGCCTCCTTCCAAACTCGCTCCTGAAGGGAAAAGCGGGAGTGCCGCCGTGAAATCGGTCACCCCGCAAAAGTTCCTCGCCCTGATGCTTGCGGAGGATCTGGACGCGGAGATAGCGACGGATGAGGACGGCCTGGTCACCATTCTGTGGGACTTGGACGGCAACAGGAGCGTCATCATGTTTTACGATGAGTCCGGCTCGGTGCTGTTCAGGCTGGCCACTCTCGGGTCCGTAGCGGACATGGACGACATTAACGGCTGGAACCGCGACAAACGCTTCTCGCGCGGGTTTCTGGACGAGGACGGGAGCGCCGTGCTCGAGCTGGACCTGGACTTCACAGGCGGCGTCTCCGAAGACAGGATCCGAGACTGGCTCCAGGTCTGCATGACTTCCGTCTATCTGTGGAACAGGGAGGTCATGCTCGGCCAGGATCTGGAGCTGGGAGTCGACGATGCCCCTTCGGAAGAAGGTGACGGAACCCCCGGCATCGGCGGAGAAGATCCCCCGGCGGTGAATGACTCTCCGGGAACTGACGGAAAGTAGGCTGGGGAACGGAGGCATGTGCGGGATTGAGGCGGCGGTGAGCCGGAGAGACTGAATTTCCACTAAAATGAGCTGAGCCCATTATCGGCTTATGACTTCCACTGGTAAATTATACATTTTAGGACAAACAATATCTATCGCACTTGACACTTGCTATTTTTCAATTTTTTTATACACCTGGGGAGAATTTTAAATCTTGATTGAAAGCGGCTTTTTTTTAGTTTAAAATTTTAGAATGCCTACACTAAGGCTGAAATGACAAGCTGACCGCATAATTGAATCTTTTATTGCCAGATTTAATATCGTAAAAAAATCAACAGATTGCCCGAATATTCTTTGCTTGCCGTAATCGGATTCATTAATGAACTGACACGCATTCAAAGATAGACGAAATGAACCGAAAAATGTCGATTTCCCCTATCTTTTTCTTGTATATTTCTTCAACTGAAGATACTTCGCGATCAACCTGAAGATGTTCAGGTCTGGTGTATTTTATGGACAGACAGGGAAAGGCTTGGAAACGGAAATCGACTCAACTGCCGGAAGGCGTATCCAGCCAGTCGGAATCTGGATTTCAACTTGATAAAGTTATTTTTCAGCTTCCAGACGGAAGGTATTTGGTGACGGGAATCAAGCCAAGACAGCTGGATGGTTGGACGAAACTGCCGGACGGTAAACTTTGGTTGCCCGATGGAGAGCTGTGGCACCCCGAAGACGGACGGCGCGTGTCGGAACACATTTCTAACCGGTCGGATTGCTGGATAAGAAAGCCTGGCGGAATTTTTCTGCAACAACGAGAACCCGTGTGTTTGGAATCCGAGTCGGCTCATCCGGAAACTGTGCCGGGGCAGCTTCCAAACGATCGACCTGTGCAGTTTGAAGTTTGTCCTGAACTGTCAGACAGCATCTCTCTATCTCCTCCGCTGCCAGGTTTTATCGGCTATGAAGTGAAGGGCAATGCCAGTTATGCAAGATATTTTTCAAATACTTATGTAAAAAACCAAAAAATTTATCATGATTCATTATACTTAGGGAAAGTTATAGATAAGGATAAGGGAGTATTCCGAAGCTTAAAGCGAGGAACTTTCACTTTTACATTAGAGCAAGGTTTTGGAGACTGTCCTTCCTTGTATGACTCAGAAATTAATTCGTTACCTAATGTGAAGGTTTTAGACTTCGGAGATATCTGGATGTTTGATCAGATGTTGAAACAAATTGGTCTCGATGAAGTTTTAGATAGCCTTATTCCAGAATCTGCTGACACTCTTAAATCACTTGTAGCATACAAACTGATTCATGATGATGATTATAAGTTTACAGAAAGGTGGTATAACAATTCTTATGCCAGATTCTTATATCCGGAAGCTCAAGTCGAGTCACAGCGGATAAGCGAGTTTCAGGTAAAGCTAGGCGAGAATTGTTTTTTCAATAGATTTTTTGAATTGAATTTAAAAAATATTATGAAACAGTTAGAAAACGAAAGGAAAATATTTACCCCGATGATTGTTGATAGTGCAAGATTACAAAATGATATTAAAATTTTATTGACTGAATTAAATGACCATGACGATGTCATAACTAATGAGATCAGAGTCACATATGTTGTCGATATAAATACCAATATTCCTATGTTTTTAAGAATCACTTGCGAAAACATCATCGATAACTCTCTATTGATCAGTACTATTAACATGTTAGCTTCTCATAACATTAACGTAAAAATTATAATAATGGATGTTGAACATTCATCTCAATACAATATTTCAGAATTGTTCGCAACAAATATACCGTTCATCACTAGAATGCCGATAAATATTAAAGAATATAAACAGCTGATTAATGAGCATGGTCCTGCTCTCAAAACAGCTGATAACACAATACTTCATAACGGTAGAGCAATATGTGGAAAAATGGTTAAAGTAAATTTTGATGGTTATAAAATGTTTGCTTATCTTATGCTTGATATTGCAACATGTGCTGAAGAAGAAATCAATGCGGTTATTAAAAATGACAACGATTATGACAGAAATAGTCAAATTAATAGTGCATATTTAGATTCTGGCATATTTGTTCTAATCTCATCCAATGAGTATGGTATAGATAAAGTCATTGAATTATATTTTGAAAGACAATCAATCGAAACAATTTTAAAATTTCCTAATGATTGTGCTGATATGCTCCAGTTAAATGAACATTGTGAAGAGACAATTCGTGGTATGATTTTACTGTCATTTATAGCAACAATTGTATATTCATCAATAAGCTCCACGTTAAACAACACAAAATATTCAACGAAAGATGCAATTGTAATATTGCGCAATTTACAAATTCAAATTTATGATCGCTTTAAAATAATTGAAAGTTTGGACATTGAACAGAATGAAATTTTTAAATATTTGAATTTAGAGAATCCATTTTATCAGAAGACTGGAAATGTTCAACATGAGAACAATTCGTTTCTAAATAGTGTCAATTCTGTGAGTGAAGGAAGAGGGAGTCCCAAAGGAAGCAAAAATCAATCACAGACGCGACCGTCTTGCGTTCAAGAGTCTTTTTCCGAAGGGAAGATCAGGCGAGGACGCCCGAAAGGCAGTAAAAACAAACAGAACAATTTCCATTTTGCCGTTACAACTGACGATTCCGATGACGAGAAAAGAAAATGCCGTCCGGAGGGGAGCAAAAACAAGATGATGGATGATCCGTCTATCGTTAAACTATCAAGCAACGAAATGAAGCGTGGTAGAGGCCGTCCCAAGGGAAGCAAAAACAGGACAAAGGAAGGCCCTCATTTTTAAAAATTCTTAAAATTTAATTTTAACAAGTACAATTTTTTTTGAAATGATTAACAATTATTTCACTGCTAGTGTTGAACAGAGTTGATATTCTTTTGTTTCAATATTACATTTTTTCTGAAAATTAATCAAAACTAATAATTCATTCATGCTTGATTGATTGTGAAATCAAATGTTGTTGTGGAAATTGCAAGTGAATATAATAAATTAAATACAATTATATTATTCATTCTTGACGTGTCTTACGGGGTTTAAAAAATATTTGTCACCAGGACCATAAAACAAAATAATAATATAGCTAATCATTAAATCAAAATCATGATATAGCGAATCATTTATTTTGAGTCAACATTTAGCGCGGCACATGCCTCTTGCGATGCCCCGAAGAAGGGGAATATCCTGAGATGGCAACGGCATATCTGCACAGTCTTTGTCCAGCATTGATTTTTCGAACTAGTTGCACTCCCTGGTTTTGAGCGTTAACAGTACGGACAGATTCCGGGCCGGAACCTTCAGATCCCACTGACCGACCGACTTAATGTCATTGATGACGTTGCCTCAATAAGTCGCCGGGAGATTTCTGATGGGTAAATGGATGATTCGGCGGCGACATAAAATGGTGATTGGCCAGTTGCCATACCCGATATCTGAGAATTATACTGTGATTAAGTAGCAAAAGTTGTCTTAAGCTTAATGGAATACAGAAATGCCATGAAAATTTAGTGTGAAATGTTTTCCGGGGCTTCGCCGCCGGGGACGCCGTCATATGCATCCCGTTGCATGACGCGGCTCTCATTGGCCGGGGTGCCGCCATGCAGCATGAGGGTTTATCATATAACGTGTCCAGGAAAAGGGGGCATCTCAAGCAACGGATACGCAAATCTGATATAAAACCTTTATAATATGCCTTTATCATCGTGATTCCCTTCCGTAAACCCGTCCGGGGCGACTTCTCCGGCCCGGCCTCTTCCAGACTTGGTCCGAAAGTGTCACAATAGGTACACGGGACGGGAGTCTGACGGGTGCCCCGGCAAGCTCCTCCGGCGCTTAAGCCGGGCCTTCCGGTCTGCCGTTTCAGCATGCAGGCCCTGCCGTCCCCCTCCACTCCTCCCCGCATCCGCCTCCGGGCATCCCCCGGTCCCCTGATCTCCTTCAGTCCGGTTCGGTGCCAGCCCGGTAGCCCAGACCTCCTTCAGTCTGACTCGCCACTAGCCCCGGTACCCCCGCCCCGGCCCCCTTCAACGCATCCGGTTCCGCGCTCGCCTCCCCCGCGCGCCCTCCGTGCCCGGCCCGAAGGGGATTCAACCGAAACGAGATCCCTCATGAGCATACCCAGAAGCCTCACAAGCGACTTCAGGAAGGTCCTGGGAGAAGACTCGGTCTTCACCGAGGACGCGGATCTGCTCTCCTACGCCTACGACTCCGCAGTCCTGGAACAGCGGAAGCCTGCCGTTGTCCTCGCCCCATCAACCCGGGAGCTCCTGGGCCGCGCGGTGGGCATGTGCTACCGGGCAGATCTCCCCATAACGGTGAGGGGGAGCGGCACAAACCTGTCGGGAGCGACGGTCCCGGAGCCGGGAGACTCCGCAGTCATCCTCACTTCGAAGCTGAACCGGATACTCGAAATCAACCAGCGGGACCTCTACGCGCTGGTTGAGCCCGGGGTTGTGACCGCCCGCCTCGCGAGGGCGGTCGCCGCGCAGGGCCTCTTCTACCCCCCCGATCCGGGCTCCCAGGAGGTGTCCACCCTGGGCGGGAACGTCGCCCTGAACGCCGGCGGCCTGAGGGGCCTCAAATACGGCGTGACCAAAGACTACCTGATGGGCATGGAACTCTTCGATCACGGCGGGGAGCTGGTCAAGACCGGCTCGCGAACGGTCAAGTGCGTGACCGGCTACAACCTGGCAGGCCTGATGCTCGCGTCCGAGGGAACCCTCGGGGTGTTCTCCACCCTCATACTGAAGCTTCTCCCGCCCCCCAGGGCCTCGCGCGCCATGCTCGCCGTGTTCGAGCGCTTCCGGGAGGCGGCCGAGGCCGTGGCCGAGATAGTCGCCGCCCGGATCCTCCCCTGCACCCTGGAATTCATGGACACCAGGTGCATCCGGGCGGTGGAGTCCTTCAAGCACATCGGCCTCCCCGTAGACGCGGGCGCGATACTTCTTATAGAAGTTGACGGCGGGAGCTCGGAGGGAGTCCTCTCGGACGCGAACGAGGTGAAGGTGGTATGCGCGAAGTGCGGCGCGTCCGAAATCAGGGAGGCCAGGGATCCGGGCGAGAAGGCCAGGATCTGGGAGGCCCGCCGCAACGCGCTGCCTGCGCTGGCGCGGCTCAGGCCCACCACGGTCCTCGAGGACGCGACCGTCCCCCGCTCCAGGGTCCCGGACATGGTTGAGGCCGTTGCGGACCTCGCGTCCAGGCACCGCCTGGAGGTGGGGGTCTTCGGGCACGCGGGCGACGGGAACCTCCATCCGACCATACTGTGCGACCGCCGTGATCCGGAGGAGTTCGCCCGCGTGGAGGAGATGGTCGACGGCATCTTCGAGACGGCCCTGAACCTCCAGGGGACCTTGTCGGGCGAACACGGCATAGGTCTTGCCAAGGCCAAGTGGATGGAGAAGGAGACCAACCGCGCCACGGTGGAGTTCTCAAAGAGGATACGAAAGGCCCTGGACCCTAAGGGCCTCCTTAACGCCGGGAAGAAGATAATCTAACCTCCCCGCTCCGCTCCCGGCGGCCATGTCCTGTCCCTTCGCGGGCCGCTCCCGGCGGCCCTGTCCTGTCCCTTCGCGGGCCGTTCCCGGCGGCCCTGTCATGCCCCCCCTTTGCTAGACGCCCCCTGGGCGGCCCTGTCATGCCCCTCTGCGGGCCGCTCCCGGCGGTTCCGCCGGCACAGGGAAGTTCGGCGCGGAACGCGGGTGCGCCCCTAGTCCGCGGACTCCGGATCCGGGAAGGCGGACGCACCGAAAGTCCAATCCATGAGCCAGGAACACCCCGCTGACGATGTCGCCCCGAACGTCCCCGCCCGGTGCGTCTCCCACCAGGAAGTCCCGGGAGAAGGCATGCCCGTGTCGGCCCCGCCGGGCGCCGACCTCGCCGGAGGCAAGCTCCCGCCCGGGGGCGGACGTCCCCCGGGAGACGTTCGGGACGGGCGCGTCACCCTCCGCGAGACGGTCGGGCTCATGAAGGAGCTGGACGACGCGCTCTCGAGGTGCATGCGTTGCGGCTTCTGCCAGGAGGTCTGCCCGGTGTACGGCCAGACCTTCCGCGAGGCGGACGTGGCCCGCGGCAAGCTCGCGCTCCTCCAGGACCTTGGCCGCGAACTCACGAGGGACGCCGCCGGCGTGGACGAGAGGCTCAACCGCTGCCTTCTGTGCACCTCCTGCGAGAGCATCTGCCCTCCCGGGGTGGGCATAGCGGAGATCTTCCTGAGGGCACGGGCAGCCATCACGGCCTACCGGGGCCTGGGCTTCGTGAAGCGCCTGATTTTCCGGCTTGTCCTGCCGCGCCCCCGGCTGTTCGGGCTTCTCGCCCGGCTGGGGGCCATGTACCAGGATGCCGTCCTCAGGCCCGAGAGCCGGACGGTGGGCACCTCGTCCGCACCGCTCCTGAAACCCTTGCTGGGCCCCAGGCACGTGCCTTCCCTGCCCGCCAGGGGATTCACGGCCTCCAGCGGGAGGATGCTGGAGCCCTCCGGCAGGAGCGGGTTGAAGGTCCTCTACTTCCCCGGATGCGTCCCGGACCGCCTCTTCCCGCAGATCTCCGAGGCGACCCTGAAGATCCTCCGCCACCACGGTGCGGGAGTCGTCATGCCCGAAGGGCTCGTCTGCTGCGGCATGCCCGCGCTGGCTTCGGGCGACCGACGCGGCTTCCTGGGGCTACTCGGCCGCAACCTGGAGCGCATGGCCCTCGACTTCGACTGCCTCGTCACCTCCTGCGCCACATGCGCGTCCGCCATCAGGGAGACCTGGCCCAGGTACAGGGGAGCATTCTCCGGGCACGGGCTGGAAACCGTCGACCGACTCTCGGAAAGGACTTTCGATTTGAGCTCCTTTCTCGTGAACGTGCTCCGCGCCGACTTCCCCGACCGCCGGGGAGTTCCGGAGCCGGGAGGAGGGGGGGGAGCGCCCCGGCGCAGGCTCACCTACCACGACCCCTGCCACCTGCGCCGCGCCCTGAACGTGGCGGAGGAGCCGAGGCGAATCCTGAAAAGCCTTCCCGACTGGGAGTACCTGGAGATGCCCGAGGCCGATCGCTGCTGCGGGAGCGGCGGGAGCTTCACCCTCCTCCATCCCGATATCTCCGAGAGCATTGGGGTGCGCAAGCGTACGAACATCACCTCCGTCTCCCCGGACGCCGTGGCCACCACGTGCCCGGCCTGCATGATCCAGCTCATGGACATGCTCTCCAGATCCGGGGATCGGATCGAGGTGAGGCACCTCGCGGAACTCTACGCGGAAAGCCTGGAGTCGACCGCCGAACCCGGGGAGGGGATGTGGGCGGAATATCTCCGGGAACCCCGTCCGCGCCCGCGTCCGGCGCGGGCGGAGCCGCCCCAGCACCCTGACCCCCCGGGCGGGGGCACCCCGGCGGACCGCTCCCGGCACTGATCCGACCGCCGACGGTCCGGACCGCCCGGCTCCCGTCCCCTTTCCCCGGAGTCCTCCCTTTCCCTTTCCGCATAACCTCCGGACCCTGGTCTCCCGCAAGTCCGGCCCGCAGTCCCTCCCGCCTTCCCAGGGGAGCCGGGCCACGAGGTGCCCATGCCCAATCTTGCCCGCGCTTTCTGTCCCAACCCGGAATGCCCCCACCACGGGAAGACCGGGCTGGGCAACGTCTCCGTGCGGGGTCGCACCGGCAGGAACAGGGAAAGGGCGATCCTCTACTGCCGCACCTGCGGCAGGCGCTTCTCCCCAGCGAGAGGCGGCCCGCTGTTCTCGATCCGCGTCCCCGACGGCTCCATCCGCCTGGTGATCCGCCTCTCCACCCTCGGCATGGGCATACGCGCCCTGAGCCGCTCCACCGGCCTTTCCACCGACACGGTCTCCAAGGTGCTGGCCAGGGTGGGCGGCCACTGCCTCGAGTCCCTGGACGGCATGATGGACGCCCTCCACCTCCCCCCCGGCATGGAGGGGGAGCTCCTGGACTTCATGCGCGCAAGGCATCTGGCCAGGACCGGACAGTGTACGGCCCCGGGTCCGGCTCAGCCCCCCGACTTGCGGACGGCATCCGAAAAACGGAACGACCCGCGGTCCCTCCGCTCTCCAGCGCCCTGCCGGAGGCTCTGCCGGGACCGGCACTCAGCTGCGGGCGAGGCGGCCCGTCCCCGTCTCCTCCGGGCCGGGACGCCCCTGGCGTCCCCCTCCGCCGCCGTCCCAGGCGCGGGTCGCGGCCATCCCTCCTGAGCCTCGCCGCCGGGCCGGGAACGGGAGGGCGTGGCCTCCTCCCGCCTGACCGCGCCCCATCTTCCTCCGCCTGGCGCGGTCCGGCGCGGACCGCCTTCCCCGCCGACGTGAGATCCAGCGGCCCGAGGCTTTCCGGAGGGAAAGGAGGTTTTCCCGGAAGCTGTTGATCTGTGGGGCGGATCTAACTATAGTTGTCGCTGATCCGGGCGCCGCGCGCCAGCGAGCGGCGCACCGCCCGCTCCGGAACGGCCCTCCGATCTCCGGGCCCTTCCGCCGGGCATCGGCGGAGGAGTCCGGGCACCCGCGAAAGACCGTCACGGCCCCGAAGGCCGCCGGGAGTCCGAGGACACCTCAGGCACGGGCGGGGGGGCGGGAGCCACGCCCCGTGAAGGATCTGCGGTGCCCCCCTCCGGGCCCGCCCGAATCTTTCCGGCCCCCGGGCGGCTTCCCGCCCCCACGGGCTCGCCGGAACGGACCCAGCGGAAGTTTATGAAAGACCACCACTTCCCCGGGGACACAGCCCCCCTCCACTCGGCCAGGACCCCTTACCTGGCTGCGGCCCTGGCCGTCCTGGCCCTGGCCATGGCGGCCCTGGCGTGGCAAGGGGCTTTCCCCTGGCCCCTGGACGCCCAGTCCCCTCCCCCTCCTGAGGGCGCGACCGCCGTAGGGAGGGATGCGGCCGCCCCCCCGGATCCGGCCCCCGAATCCGGTCCGGGGAGCGGGGAGGCCGGTGCGCCGGACGGATCCGTTTCCTCCGGCGGCGGGGAGGCTCCTGCCCCCGCAGCGGCACCGGCTGCCGGTGCGCCGCGTATGGGCATTTCCGTTCCGGAGCCGACCGTCCCCGGAGACGCCGGTTCCGTTGAAGGCCGGTCCTCCGGATCGGCGGGCGGCGCGGAGACCGGGGGAGCCGGAGCGGGCGATGCCGCCCCTGCCGTGGATGGCGGCGGCGGGGCCGCCGAGGGAGGCGTAGGGGACGCCGGGGAAGCCCCGAGGGGACCGGGCTTCACATTCGCCAGGCTGGAGGCCATGGCCAGGGAGCGGGCGCAGCGTCCCTTCCAGGACGATCCGGCCCGCGACAGGGAGGCAGCGGCAGCCCTCGCCGAGGCGGACTGGAGGGGGATCTCCTTCAGGGAGTCCTCGCGCCTGTGGAGGGGAGGGGAGAGCCCCTTCGAGGTGTCCCTGTTCCACAAGGGATTCATCTACGACCGCTCGATCAGGCTGCACGTCGTGGAAGGCGGGACGATCCGCGACGTCGGCTACGTCCAGAACGATTTCGAGTTCCCCGATGGGGCCGGCTCCTGGCGGGGACAGGTGAAGGGGATCGCCGGGTTCACCCTGCATTATCCCGTGAACCAGGCGGGCCGGATGGACGATGCGGTCATATTTCTTGGCGCGAGCCACTTCCGGGCCGCGGCCAGGCACTCCCGCTTCGGCGAGACGGCCAGGGCGCTCATAATGGATCCCGCGGGCACCGGGGGCGAGGAGTTCCCCTACTTCAGGGAGTTCTGGCTCATGAGGCCCGAGCCCGGGGCCCTCGAGATGACCGTCTACGCGCTCGTGGAGTCCCGGAGCCTCACGGGGGCGGCCAGGATAGTCGTGAGGCCCGGCTCTTCCATGTCCATGGAAGTGACCCTCTCGCTTTACCGACGCTCCGGCGGGTCCTGGCCGGGCAAGCTGGGGCTGGCCCCCGCGAGCGGGATGTACCTGTACTCCGAAAAGGAGAACGGCTCCCCCTACGACTGGCGGCCCGAGCTGCACGGCACGGACGGGCTGGTCTTCACCGACGGGAACGGAGGATGGTACCTGAGGGCGCTGAACAACCCCGGGAGGCTCATGACCACGACCTTCCAGCCCGGACTCTCCGGAGGGGGATGGGGCCTCATCCAGCGGGACAACGACTTCGACCACTACCAGGACGTGGGGAGGAGATACGATCTGAGGACCTGGGCCTGGACGGAGCCCGGCCGGGGCTTCCCGCCGGGTTCGCTGGAGCTCATCGAGATCCCGAGCTCCCAGGAAATCCACGACAACGTGCTGGCGTACTGGGCCGTGGACCCGGACGCGCTTTCCGGGGACTCGCTCCGGTGCTCCTACAGCCTGTTCTGGATGCCTCCCGCGTCTAACCCCCACAACCTTGGCAGGGTGGTGGGGGCGAGGCTGCTCTCGCGAACCTCGAAGGAGTTCGCGGAGTTCTACCTGGACTTCGACAACAGCGTGCTCAATTCAATAACGGAAGTGGAGGCCCTGGCTTCCGTCATAGAGTCCGACCAGGCCCCGGTCATCGAGCGGGCACTCTTCAAGAACCCCGTGACCGGCGGCTGGAGGCTCCGCCTGAAACTGAAGGCCCCCCGGGAGCCCGGCTTCCTGGACAGGCTCACGGGCTACAAGAACCTCGCCTCGGGCAGGGGCAGGGTGTTCGTGAGGCTGGTGCGCGGCGAGAACCTTCCTCTCCCCATGACGGAGACCTTCGTTTATGACTTTCCCGCCCTCGACTGACCCGGCGTCCGCCGGTGCCTCCTCCAGCGCCGCGTTCTTAGCCCGCTGCGGCCCGGCCGCTCCCGCTCCCCTCGGAGCCGGGGCGGAACCCGGCATGGGGGCCGGTTCCGGAGCTTCTCCCTCCGCCATGGTGGTGGTTCCCACCGCCTTGCCCATCGGCGCCCCGGACGCCGCTGAAGGGGACGCCGCAGCCGGTAACGCCCGGTCCCCCGCGGAATCGTGTCCGGCCGCGGGAGCCTGGGGGGAGGCCCCCCGCGCGGAGGCGACCCGGCGGGAGAGGGCGGGAGCGATCTGCGAGAGGCTCCTTTCCTACGCGAGGGCCCTGCGCCTGGAGCCGGAAGCGTATCTCAGGATCGTGGCGTCCATAATGGAGGAGGGGCCCCCCGCCCTTCCCGAGGCGCTGGATCTCCTGGTCGAGCGGGCAGGCCTGGGCGGGACGGAAGGGCTCATGCGGCTGGCGGCGGGGTTCCCGGCCGGGGCTCCCGCGATACGGCGCACTTCCATGTGCTCGGAGAGGATCTGAGCCATATGCGGGGCACCCGCATCCACGCGGGGCGCCCGGGACCACACATGCCCGTCAACAAGCTGGACCGCTGGGAGCGCTCCGGGACACTGCGGAGGATCCTGCTCCTGGCGCTCATCGCCTTCCCGACCCTCGTGGCCGCGGACGTCATGTACTCGATACTCCCCCACCGCGGCGAGCCCGTCCTGAGCGTTGTCATGACGGCCCTCTTCGCGGTGCTGTTCGCGTGGATCTCGGTGGGCTTCTGGAGCTCCCTCACGGGCTTCCTCCTCCTGGCTTTCGGCAGGGACCCGAGGAGGCTTGCGGGTCCCCTTCCCGACGCCCCCGCCGGAAAGATTCTTCCGGACTCCTTCAGGACGGCCGTGCTGTTCCCCGTGTACAACGAGGACCCGTGGGCGGTGGCCCGCGGGGTGCGCACCGTGCGCAGGGCGCTCCGGAAGCTGGGCGAGGCGTCCAAGTTCGACGTCTTCGTGCTCTCCGACTCCACGAGCCCGGACTCCTGGGCTGCCGAGGAGGAGGCGTTCCTGGCGGCCCTGAAAGAGGACGGTGCCCCGTCGCCCGGGGAGGGCCCCTCCGGGCAGGGCGCGGCAGGAGCGGATGCGGGTGCGGGGGAAGCCACCGGCTCCGCGGAAGCCGCCGGCGCGGCGGAAGGAGGCGGCGCCGGGGGAGGCAGGCTCTTCTACCGTCACCGCCAGTTCAACCTGAAGCGCAAGAGCGGCAACATCGCCGACTTCCTGAGGCGCTGGGGGGCCGACTACCGCTACATGGTCGTCTTCGACGCGGACAGCCTCATGAGCGCGGAGGCGCTCTGCAGGCTGGTGCTGGCCATGGAGGCGAACCAGGGGATAGGAATCGTCCAGACGCCGCCCAAGGCGATATTCAGCAGGACTCCCCTCGCCCGGGTGCAGCAGTTCGCGAACCACCTCTACGGGCCGATATTCGCCGCGGGGCTCCACTTCTGGCAGCTGGGATGCGCCCAGTTCTGGGGGCACAACGCAATACTGAGGACGGCACCCTTCATGGAGCACTGCATGCTCCCGAGGCTCGCGGGAAGCTCCGCCCTGGGGGGCGAGATACTCTCCCACGACTTCGTGGAGTCGGCGCTGATGCGCCGGGCGGGCTACGGGGTGTGGCTGGCCTACGATCTGGAGGGTTCGTGGGAGCAGACGCCCCCCACCCTGGTGGACGAGCTCGTGCGCGACAGGCGCTGGTGCCAGGGCAACCTCCAGCACATGCGGCTCATCTTCACGCGGGGCTTCTTCCCCACCCACAGGGCGCTCTTCATAAACGGGATCCTGAGCTACGGCTCGGCGCTCCTGTGGTTCTTCTTCCTCCTGGCCTCGACGGTGGAGGCGGTATCGGCCATAGTGGTGCCTCCCACCTACTTCCCGTCCGGCCCCAGCCTCTTCCCCGACTGGCCCCGCTACTTCCCGGCGTGGGCACTGGCGCTCCTGTCGAGCACCGGGGTTCTCCTGTTCCTGCCCAAGCTCTTCGCCCTGGCCTACGTGGCGGCCAGGGGCCGGACGCGGGCCTTCGGTGGCATGGCGCGTCTCGCGATCTCCATCTTTCTGGAGGTCGCGGTGTCCACGTTCCTGGCCCCCGTGCGCATGCTCTTCCACAGCTTCTTCGTGGTGACGACGCTTTTCGGCTTCAAGGTCGCCTGGAACCCCCAGAACCGCGGGGACGGGAAGGGCATCCCCTGGGGGGCGGCTTTCCGCTCCTGCTGGCCGGGGAGCCTCCTGGGCATAGTCTGGGGGCTCTCCATGTACATGCTGAGCCCCGGCTTCTTCGTGTGGCTCTCGCCGGTGGCTGCGGGCCTTGCCCTCTCCATACCCCTCACGGTTTTCACGAGCCGCCTGAGCCTGGGCGACCTGACCCGACGCCTGGGGCTCTTCGCCACGCCCGCCGAGACCGAGCCCGATCCGGAGATAGCGGAGCTGGAGAGGGCCCTCTCGGAACCCCCGCCGCGCTCGCCCTCGCGGCTCGGCCCCGGGGAGGGATTCGCCAGGGCCGTGGCGGACCCGGAGCTCCTGGCCTTCCACGCCAGGGTCTTCGCGAGACGCAGGATGCCGGGCCCGGGTACCGCCGAAAGGCTGCGGGCCGCCGCCTCCAAGGCCGAGGACGGAGGCCCGGACGCGCTCGCCCCCGCCGAGAAGCGCCTTCTTCTGAACTATCCCGCGAAAATGGCCGAGCTCCATGCCCGCGTCTGGCGGCTGGAGGGCGCGAGGGCGCGGCTCTGGGGGCTGGACTGAGGGCCGGACCGGGGAGGGACTCGGATCCCGTAAGGGCGTGCGCCGTCCCTGCCCGAACTGCCCCTCCCTGCTCATGCGCCCCCCCGGAACTTCCCGTCATCCCGTTTCCGGCCACCGGTCCGGAAGCGACTTCCCCCAGGAGTCAGGCATGGCCCTGCCAGCCGCAGTTCCAGTCCTCTCAGCCCTGTCCGGAGCTGCCGGGCTGGGCCTCGCAATTTTCGGCGCCGCGCGCCTGGGCAGATCGTCGTCTGCGGGGAAGGATGCCGCGAGGACGGTCTGGCTCGCCCGGCGGGATCTCCTCCAGACGGCTGAAATGGCCCGGGCAGCGCTTGACAGGCTCCATTCCGCGAGGCGTTCCGCGGCCCTCCCCGCTCTGGACGCTTTCCGGACGCTTGCGGTCCGCTTTTCCCCGGAAGCCCGCCCGGATGCCGGTGTTCCGGGCGGGAAGCCCTTCCCGTACCGGGACGGTTCCTCCTCTTCCCCGGAGGCCCCCTCCGGGAGGGAGCTCCGTTATCCGGCACTGCCCAAGCCCCCCCCCTACCCGGAGCTCGGATCTCCCGGGTCCCCCGGCTGGGCTTTCCTGGGGGTGGCCGGGGGGGCCCTCTGCGGGACCCTTGCCGCCTGGGGGGCCTGGAAGGCCGTGATCCATTTCGCGTACTCCGGAACCGTCAGGGCCATAGCCTCGATCGCCGGCGGCGGCGTCCTGAGCGCTATCCGGGCCTGGCTCGGAGGCGGGAGCCTGGCTTCGGCGGGCAGCGGCATCGCGGGAGGGCTTCTCATGGCCGTCGTCTCGGCGGCCGGACCGGCCCTTCTGGCCTGCGGCGCCGTCCTTGCCCTCTCGGGAAGGGCTTCCGCCGGAAAGGCCTCGCGCATGCTCGGCAGTGCCGGGGAATACGCGGCGGCCTGCCTGGAGCTCCGGGAAGGAACGGCGAGGACGGCCGAGGAGGCGGCCGTCGCCGCGGACGCAACGGAGGAGACGAGCCGGCTCCTGGCGGCGGAGACGGCGAAGCTCTCGGAGGGGCTGTTCGGGTTCGAAGGCGGGGGGGGAGCTACCGGCCCGGCCGCGGCCGGTGGGGATAAGGAGCCGGAACCGGCCCGGGCGGAAGCGCATGCGACCGCTGAAGCCTCTTCGGCATGCTGCGGACGCGGCGGGTGTGGGGATGAAGATACCCCGCAGCGCTTCGCCGAAGGACTCAGGCTGGCGGGGCTCCTCGCCGGGCTTCTCGATGTTCCGCTCCCGGACGGCGGGGTCCGGCTCGCCGGACCGTCCTCCGGCAAGGATCTTCAGGCCAGAACGAACGCGGGGGGGGAGCTCCCCGCGCCTTCCTGAAATCCCCGTGTTCCCGGCGACAGGAGCCCGAAGCGTTCCGCGGCCGCGCTCCAGCGCAGAGCCCGAAGATCGAGCTTCAAAGTTCATGCGGGGACGCGGAAGAAAATTGACGGAGCCGTCTCCGGTTCTCCTGGACCGCCGAAACGGAATTTTCAGGGAAGCTTGATTTCACTGCAAAAAAACTTCACTTGACCTTTCAGAGGCCAGAGCGCTTTGGCAAGGGCAGCGTGCACTGGCGAGGATTTAGCATAAATACACGTGCTTTCGATGCCGATGACCCAAAGCCTTCATCTTCACATTACGAGGAGTGATGGGTTTTCGCAGTGGAATCAAGATTAAAACATGCATCATACGTCCGGAAGCTTCAGGTATCCTTTCGCTGACAGTCCCGGCGCAGGCGCTCCTGCGAGAGCCCGTAGGGAAGTAAAAGGCGGAGGATTCAGGAAGTTCGTCCAGGGGAAGACCTTTCACGGTGAAGGGATACCTGGATATCGCTCCGGACATTTTGGCTGAGACCTGTCGGCTGGTAGCGTTTATCATCTTTTGACCGGTTTTAATTAAGTATTGAAAAATAAAAATAAATTGTATATCCACAATATATGCTAAAATATATAATTTATATGATCGGAATAAATATATTTATAATTATTTAAAAATTAATTAAACAAAATAATTAAATATAGCATAATTATTTTATATCGTGATGTATTATTCATTTGCTGAAACTTGTCATGAATTATCTGAATGAAGATTAACACATGTACGCTCATCACAACAATCCCTGAAAAACAAGTTGTTTGGTTTAAAATATATTCGCGTTTAAGCGCACCTGTAGCTTCATTATTGGAAGTTGTTAAAATGTATTTGTGTTTATTGTCTAATGATAAAATTATTTTTCCAACTGTATATAGTCTGGCGGTAAAATAATGAAAGTGCTAGCAAGATCAGCAATGTCAGAGACTAGTAAAACTGTAGAGACATTACAGCTATCTGAAAATTCGTTAAAATTTCTAACGTTATTGAGATTAATCATTTAAAATTGCATAGACTTGCTTGACATATACCAACAAATCTATAAATAAGTTTTCGATAATAAGTGTTGCTGGATATTAATTCAAAATATTTTTGTCTTTACATTCCAAATGTAACCGCTTCAGTATCCAAAAATTGGAGCATTATATCATCGGCAGTGGCACCAGAATCAAAACAGCCATTTGATTTAAGGCAATTCAATGCTGATTCGAGATGTTCCGTAAAATAATGCATTTTTTATTGTATAAAACCGAAAATTGAAGAATATTTTGATTCCAAAGTGATATCAATCAAAGTGTTTATTCTTGGAAACAAGTGATAGTTGAGAAAATTATCTAGGTCCAGTAATAATAGTAAATTTAAAAGGCTATCCCTAAAAGGGTCAGGGATAACGTCTGGCATCGTTTCTCTTCCTGGTGAAACGTCCCTGTCGCCGTCGGATCTCCGTCACGGTGCCAGACTTCAGCCCTTCCCGTCCCGGAGGGATGAGCCGCGTTTCCCGATCTGATGGCCGAATCCGCTTCGAAAATACATGGCCCGGCTCACGCGCGGGTCGGCGCCGGGTCCGGGCAGTCCGTTCAGGCTCAGTCATTCGCCTCTCCCGCCGTCGGCGGGCGAACTGCCCCCGTGCCGCAACGCTCTCCGGTTGGCCGGGGCCGAGAAATGGTGTAGAATCCCGAAACTGACGAAACCCCGCATTTCCGCCCGATTTCGTCTTTTCCGGAGGTACCCCATTGAAGGGGCGTCTGATCGCAGTCATGGCGGCCGCGGCCGCCCTCGCGGCAGGGCTCAGCCTCGCTTCCCACGCCGCGTCCCCCGATACCGTTCCCGGGCACGGAAATACCCGGGCGCCGGATACCCCTGCTTACGGGGGGAACCGGCCGGTGCCCGAAGCCGATATCCCCGGACACCCTCCCGCAGGCGGATCTTTCCGGACCCCTGTCCGCGCGCCGTTCCTGACCGCTCCTGGACGGTCTCGGACCTCCAGCGAGAAGGCGGCAAGCGTTCGGCCGTCTGCCGGGGCCTCCCCGCGCCCGTCTGCCGGAACCGCCCGCGTTCTGTCGGCAGATGAAGCTCTCGTCGTCCCCCGGTCCGCCCCGTCCCCGGCGTCTTCATCCCGATCCAGGCCCCCGGCAGAGGTACCCGGAAACCGGACCGCCCCCTCTCCCGGCAGTGAAGCTGTCCCCGCGAAACCCGCCCGTTCCCTCGGCATGAGGTTCGCGCTGGTGCCGGACGGAACATTTTCGATGGGATCGCCCGAGGGCCGCCCCTTCTCGTTCCGGGACGAGATGCCTGTACACCAGGTGAGGCTCACGAGGCCCTTCTACCTTGGGGTGTTCGAGGTGACCGAGGAGCAGTGGGACCTGGTCATGGGAGAAAGCACCGGCGGGAACCGGCCGCCCGGAGCTCCTGCCCAGTCCGTCAGCTACGATCGGGCCATGGCCTTCGTGGCCGCGATGAACCGCATGGAGGGCACCATGAGGTACCGGCTGCCCACCGAGGCGGAATGGGAGCGGGCGGCCAGGGGAGGGAGCGTTTCCGACTACTTCTTCGGGGACGGCCCCGAGGAGCTCGCGAAGTTCGCCTGGTACAATGGGAACTCCGGGGGCAGTGCCCGGCCCGTGGGCCAGCTCCTCCCCAACCCCTACGGCCTCTTCGACATCCTTGGGAACGTCTTCGAGTGGACGTCCGACGCTTACGACGAATTCTACTACGAGGTGAGCCCCATGGTGGACCCGGTCGGACCCCAGGACGGGAGGCAGCTCCGTTCGGTCAGGGGATGCGCCTTCGACATGGACTACTTCCCCTGCCGCTCCGCCGACCGCGGCAACCTCACCCCCCACGAGAAACTCCCCAACCAGGGCTTCAGGGTGGCCTACACCGCCGAGTAGCGTGCGGAATCCCCGTTAACGGCGGAGCCTCGGATGGAGCGCGCGCCGGAAACGCCGCCGGGATCGCCGGTAGCCGTAGACGGGCGCGATTAAGTGCCCGGTGCTCCCCCGGACTCCGCGCCCCCGGCCAAGTCGGCACGGGAAGCACCTGGGGTCCTCCGACTGAGGCGCAATGCGGGGATCCGTACTCCCATGAAGCGTGAGGCTTGTCTTTCCGCGCGGACATCCGAGCCGGAACGGTGTCCTGCCGCGATGGGGAGCCCTGGATTGATGCCGTATAGAGTACCGCTTTGCTCAACAGCCATGACAGGGTCAGGCGGCCATTTCATGAACGCGGGTTAAGTCCAAACGTAGGTTACCGGCTATCGAAACCTTAGCTTTGATGTTTTATGGATATTCGAAAATTCACGGAGCCTGTCACCTCATCCTGGGACCGCAGTCGCCCGGGCCGTTGTATGACTCAGGGTCATCCGATCTTTTCGTCAAAGCAATAATTTTTGTGCAGAATTGTTTCAGTTCCGGTATGTCAACGGACATGATACTCCACATTGCTCCGATATCCAGTTTCCCGTAACGGTGGACAAAAACAATCCTTAAACATTTGATGGAGTGCCACGGCATGTTTCCGTGCTCTCTCGTGAAGTCAGCCGTCAGATGTTGCGATAACTCGGTTATCTGTTGGAGTTTCATGCCCATGCCGTATCTGTAGACATCGTCAGCTTTCAGAATCGCGAACGAATTCCCGTATCTTGACATGGCTGTCAGAATCTGATCGCAGTAATTGTCAATATGGCTGATGATGTTGATATCACGGGAGTGAATCATATATGACTGAACCTTAATAAGTCGGTTAGGCAAAACTGGATCGTTTGCGTCTCCCAGCTTGAGGGTTCTGGGAGGCCGAGAACAGGCGAAAGCGTGCCGTATATTGGGCCTGGCGACTGACCAGTCTCCATTTTCGGTGTCCGAAGACTCATCCGTTTCCCAATCGAAATCTCCCGGCGACTGATTTCGGTGGCGTCATATATCAGTATTTGCTCTCTAGTTACTTGCTCCAGAAAATCATCCCATAATGCTCCGGTCGTGACAAGATCCAGCTTAGTGTGCAAGGACTCCTGCAAGTAGGCGTAGAGTTCGCTCAGTTGCAAATAGCTGGTGATTTTCCCCTTGTCAATGAGGAGATCTATGTCGCTGTCGGGCTTCTCTTCGCCGTGGGCGTAGGAGCCGAAAAGCCACACGCTGCTCAACACCGTGTTTTTGGGCAATCGGTCCAACAATCATTCTGATGTCCTCGACCGGGAGGCCCATCCGGAACTCCATCCGTGCCGTCCGTGGATGTCTGTCGGTCTTCCGGGGCCGGATTATCCCCGGTTCCTGGGGCCATCCGGTCCCATTTGAAGCAATTTTAGCCAGACAGCGGACGAAATGCAAACCGACCCAACCGCCCTTCTCCTGGACTCCGCTTCTCCGATCCCTCGATGAACCAGTCTGCACGTCTCCGCAGGCCAGTGAGCCCTTCTGGACGGATAGTCATGTCGAATCTGTGAATCCTTCCCGCCCTTGTTAGAGCGATATAAGGTGTCTTTGGCGGGTGCCTTATTCAGCAGTCATAAAGTCAAATGTTTTACGTTCATGCTTCTCTGCGAGAACAAGTCTTCAATGCATGTGCCGACTTTGCTTCTGACATCGTCATGGTACAGAATTGAGTTGCGAAATAAATCGCCCGCCCCATCATTCAGATAGGGATGAATGACTAAACCGTAAAAACTAGGATAGGCATTTCTGATGAAGACATGGATGAATCGGTGGTGCCAGAAAATGGTGGCTGGGCAGGCACCGTCCTCTATATCCGGTACGATTTCATTCATCCTCTGGCTCCAAGAAACCTCAGACTGGGGGACGCAAACTGTCCAAGGCAGCTCCACCGACTTTTTACGGTTTCGATATGAATCAGGATGCTTGGTGCTGTCAGAGGCATATGTTTAGAAAAACGGCGCTGTATATGGTGTGATTGAGTTGAACTCAGCGCAATTAGCAAGTTTCTTCGGCTATAAGGCCATGAGCCGCTTTGGGCGCTTGGCTTGGTTGCTTCTCTCCGATATTGGAATGCGACAATACGATGTATTGCCAATAAAATTTGATATAACTCCTTGAAATACTGTGGCATTTTCGAATTCCTTTTTGTTGGTCATCTTGGACGTATCTTCTCGGATCTGATATGCTCAGCTTCTGTGACGGATACGATATGTTGACAATACAAAATTTACCCATCGATTTAATCGGCGGATGAAGTACCGCTGACTTTAACCCATACCCGCATCTGCAAATGCCAGCAAGGCCGGGGCGTGGCGAGTCTTGTAACCGCATCATGCGGGGCAACGCATTAAGTTTCATCTGAGATTGATGTTAACTCTTTGATAAATTGTATTTTTTATCCAATCCAGACCATCGCTCATTCATAATGGGCTAGACCGCCCGCCCAGAAAACTAGCATATTTTGTAGGATTTCCTCGGAATTTTCCCGCCGCTTTACAGGCACGGGAGATTGGTCTTTCAGATCAGTCGGTCTGAAGAAAGGCTGATGACGGTTCATACCGGGTACGTTACCGGAGAGCTCCCGCGCTGAAGTCCGATGTTCGATATTCGGAACGAATACGCCTCATCATGTCCTGCCCCGGCACCGCAAGGCAGCTTTCGAATCGGCACGACCGGCTCAGGAGGTTCGGACTGAACCGCTCCGCGGACCGTTCTGAACCTGCTTGGGCCCCCAACAGTCACGGGAACCTGCGGGGCCCTCAGTGATTAATCAGGATCTTGCCCGCTGCCTGCGGGATATCTGCTGCATCCCGTACAGCAACCCGGCGGATGAAGGCTTTCATGGACTTGAAACCGACATGTCCCGGAGGGCAGGTGAGGCCGCCGCCGAAACGTCGGGAGCCGCCTCAGGGCGAGAGGAAGGTACGCTCGGACGCCGAAGCGGCGGCGCAGCACGGCGCGACCGGAGAAGTGTCTCCCGCCGGCCGGTCCCGAACGTGTTCCGGCTTTCGCGGGACCCCCTGGTGGGGTTTGTTAAGTCGCCGATTTGGGATATAATCCCTGTTGCCTCCTGCCCTTCCGAGGCTTGGGCTGCGGCGGCCGTCTCCGGAATGCCATCCCGGAACAGCTTCCGCAACCTTCCGTGCCCGCAAGGCACCCGCCGTATATCTTCCGCTCCGCCGGCCGCGCCAGACGCCCGCCGGGGACATTCCGCTTCGCCGGGCCCGCCAGGCGCCCGCCGGACACCTTCCGCTCTTCCGGGCGCGCCAGGCGCCCCCTGACCCCCTCAGCCTCCGAAGGCCCGCTCACCTCCCCGGCATCGCAGTCCTTCCGGACCTAAGCCCCGCCGGCATCCCAAAGGCTCACGGCAACTTTTTTGACTGAGAACACCATCACTGCGGCTTCCCGGCGCCGCTGCCCGGCTACCGTATGAGCGCGGCCAAAGCCCCCCGCGAGGCGGGTATCGAGCTGGGCAGGATCTTCTGCTGCTTCTGCGTGGTGCTCATACACCTGAGCTACTTCATGCCCTCCCAGCCGGACGTCTCCTGGGCATGGTCGCTTGCCAAGTGCGCGGCGACCCCGGTCTTCTTTCTCATAGCGGGCTTCTTCTTCGCCCACGACAAGCCCTTTTCGATGTACATGAAGCGCATCACGGCGAGGGTGATGATACCCCTCGTGGCGGTGATGCTGGTGATAGCCCAGCTGACCCCCTGGCTGTCGGGGCAGGGGAGCATCACGGACTGCATGAAGGGCCTCAACGTCACGAACTTCCTCCTTGTGGGGAGGATCCTCGTCACCACCTGGCCATACGACTACGTGGACGGCTACAACCCTTTCCTGTCGGTGTGGTTCAGCTTCGCCCTCTTCCTCTGCTATCTCTTCATACCGTTTCTGAAGATAGTTTGCGCCGACACCCCGTCCTCCAGAAAGCTCAAGCGCTACGTCCTCTTGGCCGGTGCGATTTTCTTTGTGGTCCGTGTGACCCTCCGCTGCCTCTTCATGGACAGCTTCACCTTCCAGCACCTGGACTGGTGGATCTCCCAGAAGCCATTCTACTGGCTGTGGCTCATGATCCTGGGCCACGAGATACGGGCAGTATGGGACGCCCCGGGCTTCAGGGAGAAGTGGAGGAGGAAGATACTCTGGGGGAGCCTACTGGTTTACCTGGCCGGCGGCACCGCCCTCTTCTTCGCCACCATGGCATGGAACATCGCCCCCGACGGCCAGTCCAACCAGCTCTACTTCAACCGGGAGTTCGCGCCATACCTCCTGGCCCAGCTGGGCATGTTCCTCTTCTTCATGTCGCTCGACCCCGGCAGGGGCCTGGCTTCCAGGGTCATACTTTTCGTGGCCGACAAGACCTTCTACACCTACATCATCCACGAAGCAGTCTACCACAAGCTCCTGGCCGTGACCGGATACGACATCTCCCGGCTGTGGGGTTTCCTGTCCTTCGGAGTCCTCACCTTCGCGGTGTCCACGTGCTTCGCGGTGGTGCTAAAGAGGCTGGAGAAGACGGCAGTGGGCCTCATGGTCTCCTGCAGGAAATCTGCGGCCGTTGCCGGGCAGTCCTGAGGCAACCGCCTTCAAGCCGCGCGGCCTCCAAGTCCAGACACCTGCCTTCCTCCCGCCGCGAGCATC
>JAISEQ010000235.1 GCA_031264045.1 Deltaproteobacteria bacterium | reverse complement strand
GGCTCGCCGCGAACGACATCAAGCGCATGATGACCAACTTCGAGCTCTCCGAGACCCCCGGCTACATGGACAAGTACATGGCCACCCAGTTCCTGCCCCACACGGACGCCTCCCTCTTCCCCCCGATGGAGCCCTGAGGAGCGGAGGCACGCCCCTGCCCCATGGCCCGGCCCGGAATCTGCCCCCCCGCGAGCAAGCTTCCCGCCCCCCGGAAACCTGCGGCGGACGAGACCCGTCCGCCGCCCGGGCCGGCGGCGCGGCGGACGGGCTCCGGAGCCCCCGCCGCAGCGGGAGGCGGGACTGCGGTGCCCTGAAGCATGGCGGCGACCGGGGGACACGCGGGCCCGCATCCTGAAGGTCCCGCGCCGTGTGCGCCCGAATGCCCGGAAGGACCGCGGGGGCCAGGAACAAATCGGCACCAGGCCGCACGGGGAGCCGCAGCCCGTGCGCATCCTGAATCCCGAACACCCCGTGAGGAGGGGGGACATTCCCGCCCTCCCGGTCGAAAGCTGCGGAACCCGCCAGACCGAAAGCCCTGAGTCCCCGAAGGTCCGGACAGTTCTCGGGACACATGCTCCCGCCCGGACTGCCAGCCCTTCCCTCAGCCCTGGGGCAGGACCGGCCGCCGGGGGAAGGGCATCACCTCGCCCTCCCCCGCTCCCAGCCCAGGCACCGTCCGCCGCCCCTCCCCCGCTCCCAGCCCAGACACCGTCCGCCACCCCTCCGCTTCCCGCGTCGGGCACCCCTTCCGGAGTTGGACAAGAATCGCCATTGGTGATATAGGCTATCCTTGAAGCCATCCCCCCTGCGGCACCTCTCGCGCACCTCGCGGGGATCCGGAAGGAGCCAGCCCATGGACCGCCCCGACGCCAAGACCCCGAAGCCCGCGAAGAAACCGGAGACCCGCAACGGGACGGCTATCCCGGCGAGACCTTCCCCTCCCCTCCCGGCGGCCACGGAAGAGGAAGCCGGGACCAGGGCTCTCTGGCTCCGCGGGGAGATACTGCGGCACAACGTCCTGTACTTCGAAGGCGATTCGCCGGAGATAGCCGATGCGGACTACGATCTTCTCCTCAGGGAGCTGGAGCTCACAGAGAAGGCCTACCCGGCCCTGAAGGTCCCGGGGTCCCCCACGGGGGAGGTGGGAGGGGCCCCCTCCGGGAAGGATCTCCCCCAGGTGACCCACGAAAGCCCGATGCTGAGCCTCGAGAAGGCCCTGAACCCGGAGGAGCTGCGCGACTTCGACGAGAGGGTGCGCAAGCACCTGGGAAATTCCGGGCCGGTCTCCTACTTCACCATGCCCAAGTTCGACGGGCTGGCAGTGGAGCTCGCCTACGAGGACGGGGAGCTCGTGCTCGCCTCGTCCAGGGGGGACGGACGCACGGGCGAGAACATCACCGCGAACGTCTTCACGATAAGGGATATCCCGAGAAGGATCCCCGCCCGCCCTGCCGCTGGCGCGACCGGCCCCGGCAGGGCTAGACGCGGCGGGGCCGAGGATTCGGCGGAGGCCGGGCGCGGGAAGGGGAGCGGCTCCGGAGGGCTTTTCGCGGATCGCGGGAGCGCCGCCGGAGGCGGGGCGGCGGAAGGGCAGTCCGCCGAAGACGCATCTGGGAGCCCCCTCCCCTCTCCCCCCGCGTCCGTGAAGGTCCGGGGCGAGGTCTACATGGAGAAGGCGGAGTTCGCCAGGCTCAACTCCCTGAGGGAGGAGAAGGGGCTCCCCCTCTTCGCCAACCCCAGAAACGCCGCGGCGGGATCGCTGCGCCAGCTCGACCCCGAGATTACCCGCGGCCGTGCCTTGAGGTTCTTCGCCTACGGGGTGGACGATCCTGATCCCGCAAGGTACTCCGCCTACTCGGGGCTCATGGGGACGCTTTCCTCCTGGGGGTTCCCGGTGGAGGGCTCCCGGATCACCTGCGGGGGCCACGGCGTGGACGGGGTGCTCGACGTCTTCCGCGAGGCCGAGGAGGGACGCGAGGACCTCCCCTACGAGGCTGACGGGCTGGTGGCCACGGTGGACGATCTGGAGCGCTGGGCGAGGCTCGGGACGACGGCAAAGGCCCCGCGCTGGGCGATAGCCCTGAAGTTCAAGCCGCTCGCGGCCGTGACGCGGGTCATCTCGATCGACGTCCAGGTGGGGCGAACGGGGGCGCTCACTCCGGTGGCCCTGATGGAGCCGGCCCGGGTGGGAGGCGTGACCGTCACGCAGGCGACGCTCCACAACGAGGACGAGCTGAAGCGGAAAGACGTGAGGCAGGGGGACTGGGTGCGCGTGAGGCGCGCGGGGGACGTCATACCCGAGATCCTGGACGTGCTCCTGGACCGCCGCCCCGAAGGCCTCCCGCCCTTCGTCTTCCCCGACCGCTGCCCGGTCTGCGGGACGCCGTCCGTCAGGCCCGCCGGCGGGGCCGTGAGGCGCTGCCCGAACAGGTCCTGCCCGGCCCAGATAGAGCAGAGGCTCATCCACTTCGCGGGCAAGAACGCCCTGGACATCGAAGGCATGGGCCCGAAGCTCGCCAAGATGCTCCTGGAGGCCGGGCTGGTGCGGCTCCCCACCGACATCTTCAGGCTGAAGGGGGAGGACCTGGAAAAGCTCCCGCGCATGGGCGAGAAGTCCGCCGCGAACCTCCTGGAGTCCATTGACAAGGCCCGCACCGCCCCCCTGTGGCGCTATATCCACGGGCTCTCCATCCGTCACGTGGGCGAGCGGGTGAGCCAGATTCTCGCCGGCCGCTACGGGAGCCTGGAGGAGCTCTCCCGCGCCCCCGAACCGGAGCTCATGACCCTGAACGACGTGGGGTTCGAGGCCGCCTCCGCTGTCTCCGCCTTCTTCAGCAGCCCCCTGAACGCCGAGTTCCTGGCGGATCTGACGGGCAGCGAACTGGGGGTGGCTCCCGGCCCGGAAACCGCCTCCGAGGGGGGGACGCTATCCGGGAAGCGCCTGGTCATCACGGGGACGCTCACCGGTCTCACGCGCGCCGAGGCCAAGGCCCGCATTACGGCGGCGGGCGGCAGGGTGCTCTCCGCCGTCACGAACGACACGGACTACCTGGTCGCAGGAGAGAAGACCGGTCGCAGCAAGACCCTGGCCGCCGCCGAGAAGGGAGTGAAGGTCATAGGCGAGGACGAGCTCGTCAGGATGCTTTCGGGGGAGCAGGAGCCGCGGTGACCGCCGGGCGGCGCCGCCCAAGGCTTCGGGGACCGGCGGGGCGCCTTCCGGATTTTCCACGGATTTGCCGGACAATTTTCACGGATTTGCCGGACAGGATGATGGCGCGGCAGTCTGCTCGGCCCGTATACCCAATCCGGTTCCCGGGATCACCGGAAAATGCCGCCGGAACCGTGCCGGGGCACGCGTTCAATTAGCCGGCGCGGAACAGGAATCCGCTTTCCCCGGCAGGGAAGCATCACGCGCCGTCCCTGCCCGGCCCCGGAACCGCGCAATCCGAAAAGCCCAGAAGCTCCCCCGGCGCGTTCGGCCCCCTGGAACCGGAGACGTGCCCCTCCGCCGCCATCGAAAGCATCAAGAAAAGGACGTCAGGACATTTCCTCCCGCCCCCGCGCCCGTTTTTCAGATGTTCAGAGGCAGGGAGAGACGGGACGGGACGTCCGGCTCGCGGGCTCGCGGCTACGGCATTGACGACGGGCCGGGAGCTGGCGTAGAGTTCAAGACGGGCCGGAAACGGCCCTAATCCCCCAAAAGGACAATGCCGTGCAGATATCCGGCATTTCATAGTTGCAATTCCGTAAATTTTTTAAAGTTAATCTACGACCCTGACACAGCTGGATGGATGGCGTCCCTTCCCCTGCCGTAAGAGGACTTAAGCTATTCGCCGAAAAGGTTTCCAAAGTCCACAGGTGACATCATGAAGCGCGTTCCCTTTTCAGCCCTTGCCGCGTTGCTCTGCTCCATCTGCATCATTTCATTCGCCGCAACAGGCTGCCGGGGCGGAGAGCAAGCGGAAGCGGAGCAAACCCCTGCATCAGGCGTCAAGCCATCGCCTGAACAATCTGTTGAACCATTTCCGGAGACAAACCTGGAACCGGCAAGGGTTGAAAATTGGAAAACGTTTGACAGCAAGAAAATTCACCACAATATCGCTGGAATGTATGTGACTGTTGATTATCCTCCTGAATATGAGCTATTGGAACATGAAAACGATAACACCAGATTAGAATTTTCGCGATATATTCCTTCAGAAAATATAATTCAATCCTTGGAAATCAAGGTGAAGTGCTATTCATCAAAAAAAAATAAATCGAAAAATCAAAAAGGGAATAATGTAGAACCTGCATCTAATTTTGAACAAGTTGTAGATAATCTAAAGTCACAACCAAGCATTTTCAAAAAATTCAAATTCGCGGGAAGGCGAGCTGCTGAATATTATTTAGTGGACACAGAGCAAATGGCGCAGAAAGCGCCAAAAGTGGATATGTCTGCATATCGGGTGATAGAAAAATCTGAAAGCACCTTTATTGTACTTCAATGCTATAATCATGTTCGTTATGATGAAGTCAGGGCATGGGCTCCAATCAATATCAACACGCCATTTATAAGAGACGTATGTGTTAATTTTTTTAATTCTTTCGATTTCATCGAAAGATCTCAACTAAATTTCAACCGGAGAATTCATTACGACATGTATACATCTCCTGGTCCTATATATAGAAATTATCATGACGATGAAATTCAAGCTGATTGCAGATATAAGAATAAAATGATAAGAATCCACGGGGAAGTTGTAAAATCAGGCAAAGTTAGTTCAGGCGATATTTATATAATCTTATCTTCTATTGACCTTGGTCAAAAACCGCATGAAAGGATAAAGCTTGTTTTTGATAAAAAATATGCGCTGGAACTTTCAGATATCGGCCACCCTGTCCCATTTGAAGCCAACTGCATAGGGGCTGGCATGTTTGATGGGGAGCCAGTTTTAAAAGACTGTATTCCATAAGAAACTAAACTTCTCTGAAAGGATTCAGCCACGGACATGGCGGATCCCCTTCTCAGCCTCAGTCTTCCCCCGACGGACAGGGGCTCCGATCCGGATATGACTCTCCGGTCCGGACCGGGGCCGAAACTTCCCCCCCGACGAGCTCCCTTTGGTAAGGCCGGCCGGGTCCGCGCACATCAGGCCTGCTGCCGGGGAGAGCGAGTCCTGAGCAAGCTCGGCGGGGACGAATCGCGGGGGCCGAGAAACGGTGCCTGAAGCGAAGAAATCCCGCAGGGCCGGACTGGCCGGAGCCCCGCCGCCTGCCTGGCCCTCCCGCCGGGAGTCAGCGGGCCTCGTCCAGACGGTACTTGTCCTTCAGCGTCTTCCAGAACGGGTCGGCCTTGAGGGCGGCCAGGCCCGCGTTCAGCTTCGCCAGGAGCTCCGAGTTCTCCCTGTTCACGGCGTAGACGTACTCCTCGGCGGGGAGCCCTGCCTCGCCAGCGATCCTCACGTCCTGCTCCTTCACCGCAAAGTCGGCAAAAGGGCTGTTCATGACGGCGGCATCGACGCGGCCGCCAATCACGTCCGCCATGGCCTGTTCAACGGTCTCGAAGGTGCTGAGGGTGTATTTCCGACCGTCCTTGCCGTTGGACGCCTCCATGAGGACGGCCTCGGGAGACCCCGTCCTGACGGCTATGGAATGCCCGCCGGTCAGGATCTCGTCAAGCGACAGGGCGGAGTCCTTTTTGACGATGACCACCTCTTTTATCGTCCAGTAGGGGTCGGTCAAGGACAGCTGTTCCGTCCTCTCCGCCGTCCTGGAGAAGCCGGAGGCTATGACGTCTATCTTCTTGTCCAGCAGGCTCTGGATTATGGTGTCCCAAGCCACGAGCCTGTGCTCGACCGTGAAGCCCGACCTGGCGCCTATCCATTCCAGCGCCTCGACATCGAATCCCGCTGCCTTGCCGTCCGGCCCCACGTAGGCGAAAGGCGGATCGGCTTCTATGCCGTTCACGATGGCGTTCTGGGCGAAGGATGGGGCGGGTCCCGAGACCAGCGCGACGGCCGCGGCCGCGAGGATGAACGATATCCTGATCACTTGTTTACCTCCAGTAAGGGCGCACTGGGACCTTCGGGGTCCTCGCGGCGCATCAGGGATTTATGATGGACGCAGGTCACTTGCTCCATCCTGGGCCGTCCCGGCCTGCGGCGTGAGCGAATCGGAACTGAAATCAGATCTAGATTATAGAGAAGCGGCGTAAGCGAATCTGAGCTGAAATCAGTTATAGATCATTGAGCAGGGAGTAAACGAATCTGAACTGAAATCAGTTATAGATTATAGAGCAGAGGCCCTTGAAGTCAACCTGAATGTCCCCTTCTCCCCGAGCGCCGCCCGAGGAACTCCTCACTGGCTGGAAGGCGGACTGTACTCCGGGACGAGGAAGGACAGGTGTCAGGGGATGGTTAACGATTGCCAGAAAGAGTATCCGGTCTCGGGAGGGAGGCCGCATGAGAGATCCTTATCATGCCATTTCAAAATGCTGGGACTGACTGCCTAACACTATTGTGCATGTAAAGATAATCCAGCTTCGCCGTTCGGAGCGGAACCTGAATTCCGCTAAATCAGTTCCGCACCGTGCACGAGAAACCTCGATCGAGTCGAGTCCTCATGGGGGACTTCGTGTCACGGACAGGAGACGCCAGTCCATCGACATCAGTCCAACGGTCATCTCCGTTGTCGTATCGGTGCCATCATCTTCGGATCTGGTCGTTTTTGAACCGCTCAAAGGGAAGACTTTCCTTCTGCATCGAGCAGGCGCGTTTCCCTGTCGGACGCCGGCGTCTCGAAAGGAACCTGACGGGAGGAGTCGATTCCGACTCTTCGAGTTAACACGATAGCCGGGCCAGCGATACAGAAGTGGGATTTATGCCCAAATATTACTGACATATCTCGGAGAAGGATATTTTATCACTCAAAGGAGATATGATATGTCAAATAACGAGCTGAACCATGCAGGGCGCGTTGGCTCAACCCTGCTCGTGAAGGTTGACTTCATAAAAAGGAGGTTCACTACTTCCTCGTTCATCAGACAAATATGGACAGTAAAACTATTTCCGAGAAGTCGGACTGCCCTCCAATAAACGGATACCATGAACATATTAATTTCAGTTAGACCAGGACGGATGCCGTATCACATCATTCCCGCGCACCGCCAAGCAACCAGAGCACCCTCTCCAGGACAAGCCAGATCGCCAACTGCACATCACCCGTTCGCGCTTGAAAGTCAAGCCATGCGGAAACCGACTCATCAAATCCTCTCCTCCAAAAAAAAATGTCTTCGCACTCCTGGACAAGTCCTGCCATCTTGCTGCAAACTGTCCAGTATTGCACGTGAACGAATCTGATTCATTTCCTGACGTGAACACTCATCAATTGTCTGGTTTGCCAGTGAATTGCCTCAACTGATCGTTACAGACTCTATTTTCCAAAAACTCAAAAGCGCTTCCTCGAGTTGACATGGACTATGTGAAGCTCCAGCGAGAATTCGCCATGACCCTATCTTATGTCAAAGGCAAGATCCATGGAAGCTGATCAACATTCAATACAGTTGAGAATTTTATGATGGAGCACTGGCAGAAGAGATACGTGTGACTTTCTGTTTAAACCTCAATTAACTAGAAATACCAACAGTTTCAAAGATAATGACTGATTCCACTGCGAAACCCCTCCCTTGACCTTTCAGAGGCCAA
>JAISEQ010000184.1 GCA_031264045.1 Deltaproteobacteria bacterium | reverse complement strand
CAGGGCGCTCGCGGACTACTCGACCGGCCCGAAGACCGCCACCAGGGACAAGGCCATGGCGGAAGAGTGGGAGTTCCGCAGGCGAGCCGCCGCGTCCGCGGCCGCGGGGGCGGTCGAGGGCCTGAAGGAGTCCTACGGCTCGCACGGGGGCGCCTGTCCCTGGCCGGACGCCGCGCCCGCCGCCGGGGAGGGGAAGGACGGGGACTGGCAGAAGGACCGCGCAGGCGAGCTGTCCTTCGCCGAGGAGACGCTCGCGAGGCTCGCGGGCAAGACCGGTGCCGGAAAGACCGCTCACCCGCCGGTCAGGACCTTCGGGGACGGCATGTACCCCGGGCGCCTGCCCGAGGCCGGGACGGACCCCTGCCCCTCCTCCGGCGAGCTGAGGGAGAGGCTGGCGGAGGCGGAAAGGCCCGGAGGGCCCGGCAGGGGTTCCCGCGAGGCACTGGTCCTCACGTCGCTCCTGGGATCCGAGCTCGCGGACACCGGGGGATGGGAAGCCCGGAAGGAGGCCCGCTCCCTCATGAAGGCCGCCTCCGCGGGCCTGGACAAGCTCGCCGGCGCACGGGATCCCGACGCGCTGGCCGCCAAGGAGCGGCTGGCGAGGGGACTCGCCGGGCTGCAGGGATTCGGGACAGTCCTCCCCGTGAATCCCGTGAAGCCCGCCCGCGACCACCTGCTTGAAGCGAAGGACCTTTTCCGGGAGCTGGAGGAGCTGGCCCCCAAAGGCCTCATGGGGGAAGAAATCCGCAACCGGGCCCGTCTCGACGCCGAAGGCGTCGCCTTCCTCCTCGACGGCAGCGCCAATCCGGAACCCATGGAACTCATGATGTCCGGAGCCTTCGTGCACTTGAAAGACAGTTCCGGGTTGCCCAGCCTGAACGCGGCGAGGGGCGGCTTCGACATGTCGGAATTCCTGCTCCCGACGGGCATCTACCTCATGTGCAACCTCTTCCAGACGCACGCGCTCGCCGTGCGCAGGCACCTCCTGGGCGCCCGCCATCCCGAGACCGCGAGCTCGCTCGCCCGCTGCGCGGATCTCCTGACCCACAGCGACAACAGCGAGCGCACCTTCGCCTTCTGGGCCCTGGCTCTCGAGGCCCTGGAGGGCAAGGGCGGCCGCCACGACCCCGCCAGGGCCGATCTGGAATCTAGAATCGGGGTGCAGCTCCTGTTCGGGGGGGAAGGGCACAAGGCCGCGCCCTTCCTCCGGCGTTCGGAGGAACTCTTCCGCCGCGTCCGCGGGGAGACGTCCCAGGAGGCCCTGGAGTCCGGGCTCTACCTCGCCCAGGCCCTCTACTGGTCCATGGACGTCAAGGGCGCCGATGCCGAGTACAGGCGCATAGCCGGACTGCTGGACGGGAAGCCGCCCCGGAAGAACCAGAACCCCGCGCGCTCCTCAGACGCGGCCGTCCTCTCCGTCGCCCTGGCCGGACTGGGCGCGACCACCATCTTCCTCGGCGACCGGCCGGCGGGGGAGGAGCTCCTGAAGCGCTCCGCCAAGCTCCGCGCCAAGGCCGGGGACGGCGCGCCCGTTACCGGCATGGGGGACATGTACCGCTCCATCTTCATCGACATGGCCAACCAGATAAGGGCCGCCAGGGGCATGAAGCCGGGCGACAAGGACGAGGAGGGGGACGGGAGCTACGAAATGGTGATCATCGGCGGCATCGGCGACGGGGACGACGAGCTGTAGGCAGGCCGGGACACCCAGCGCCGGGGATCGCCGGCCCGCGGAGGCCCGGCGCAGGTATCAGGCCGCGGAGTCCCGGGGGGGGGCGGCCCCGCGCCCCCTCCCCGAAATGCCGCTTCCGGCGGCCGGGCCGGGCCCGTTCCGCCCTTCAGCCGCCCCCCCTGTCAATTTCCGCGGAAAATCGGCCCGCGGACCACTGAAACGCCCCGGCCGGATCATCCGTCTTTCCGTTCCATGCCGAGCGGACATGCCGCGAAACCGACGTGGCCGAATCATTTCCCAAAAATTCCTGAATGCCGGAAAGTTGCGGGCGCCGGTTATTCCGGATGATATTCGATCAGCACTTCAGTTCAATAAATTTTTCAGCCGGTCAATATCCGGGAAACGGGGAATTTGCCGCAACAAAATTTTCATCGCGCTAACAGTTCAGGTTTTCATGCTTGCCGCTCAGATGACCGCTCCTTCCGGTCCCGCCTCCGCCGACTGACACGATCCGGTCATCTGCCGCGCCGACGACGTTCACGGCCGCGCTTTCGAGGAACGCGGCGCCGACGGCCGCCCTGTCCGGATCGGTCACGGCCGGCTGAAGACCCCTGCCGGTGCGGACACCGCGCCTCGCAGGCCGCTCTCGGACGCCGGGGACGTGCCGGGGAGGCGATCGCCGCTTCCCGCCGCGGAGAGCCAGCGGCGGAGCTCCCCGGCCTGGTCGGCTGCGGCGCCGCCCGCAACCGCGATTTCGGCCGCGGCCATACCCGGCAACTCGAGCCTTCAGGAAAATACCGTCTGAATTTTCCGGCGGCCGACCTCTTCAGGAAAACGGCGGGCACGTCCTTTCGGTTCTGCGCGGAAACGCGTTCGCCATGTCCCGCGGACGGAGAGAACCGGTCAACGGTACCGCACGATTCGGCCTGCCGTCCCGGCATGAGCCGCATGACGCCCGCGGCTGACCCTCCCGGCATCCGTGACCGGAGAAATCCCGTCCCCCGGCAGCCGGGGAGCGGCCGGCAAGGGCCAGGAAAAAAAATTGAGAACATCTTAAAATCTGCAAAAAAAACGGAAAAAATCATTTTCCGAAGGGTTTCCCCGCCCGGCTGCCGGGCGCGGGCAGGTTTTCCCGCGGCGCCTTTCCCGGCAGGCTCCCGGTCCGCGCCGGAACGGAGGCGCCGGCAGCCGATCCTTCTTGTTTTCCGCCCGTTCCGGCTGTAAACTGCGGCATCGGCCCGCACGGGACTCCCCCGCCCAGGGGGACGCCTCCCATGCCCTCAAGGAGCCCTGCCGTGGACTTCCAGAGCTTCTCCAGCCTGTCCAAGCACTACCAGAGCGTCTCGCGCCTCCAGAGGGCGGCGGGAGCGGCGCTGCTGGACCTCCTGGACATCCGTCCCGGCGAGAGCGTCCTCGACGTGGGATGCGGCACCGGCGATCTGGCCAGACGCATCAAGTCGCTTTCGGGGTCCGGGAGAGTGTGCGGCATAGACCCGTCCGAGGGCATGATAGCCGAATGCGCGCGGCTTTCCCCAGAGGGGCTGGAATTTTCGGAAGCCTCGGCGGAGACCATGTCCTTCAAGGACGAGTTCGACGTGGTTTTCTGCAACAGCGCCTTCAACTGGATCGAGAACATCTCCCTGGCCGTCTCCAACATGCGGGAGGCGCTCAGGGAAGACGGCCGGCTCGGCGTCCAGGCCCCGGCCACCAGCCGCTGCTCGCCCAACTTCTCCGCCGCGGTGGGGGAATCTGCCAGGGACCCCGCCGTCCGCGAGACCATCTCCAAGTTCCGGAGCCCCTGGTTCTGGAGGGAGACGCCCGAGCAGTACGCCGAGGTCTTCGAGACGGCGGGCTTCAAGGTCCGCCGCGCGGAGATCCGCCACTTCGAAACCCTCCACACGCGGGAGGAGGTCTTCCGGATCTTCTGCTCGGGAGCCATCATAGGCTACATGAACCCCGACTGCTATCCCGGTCCAGTGTCAGAGGAGCACCTGAGGCTCTTCCAGGAGAGGGTGAAGCAGTCCCTCTACAACCAGGCCGACGACTCCGGGATGGTGAAGCTCTTCTTCCACCGCATATTCCTGGTGGCGGACAAGGCCTGAAAGTCCCGGCCGCCGCCTTCCCGGAGTCCCGAGCTCCTCCCCGCCCCGAACCGGCGCCGCGGGGGCTCCCCGGCGGGACGGCATCCCGAAGCCGGCCGGTCGTCCCGAACTGACTTCCATGCAAACCCGCACGGGAAAAATGCCTTGCCGGCATCCGGCAATCAGTGCCGGCCGCCGCAGGGTCCGCCACTCTTAGGGGAGAGGGCGTTTCGGTCACCCGGAACAGCATTTTCGCAAATATTGAACTTTAACGGTCAGGGACTTTACATTTCAAATGCCGGAAATAATATTCCAAAAAGTGAACTGGAATATTGACGGAAAATCTGGTGATTGCAAGCCGTCAGCTGACATATTGTGCCGCTGCAAAAGAACGTGTTATATAATTATGCATAATTATACTTAATTATGCTGCAGCAAAATACAAAATGAGGTATGGTTGGCCCGAAAAGAGATTGAGTATGTCTCGTGTAGCCAGCCGCCCCATACTTGAACCCGAAGTCATGGCCGTCCTGACCATGAGGGGCCCAATCCCTGATTTTACCGTTCTGCCTTGTCATACGTGCCTGGATAGTAATCCTGAGCCAT
>JAISEQ010000087.1 GCA_031264045.1 Deltaproteobacteria bacterium | reverse complement strand
GACCTGATCGAGGCGTGGACGGATAAGATCGGCCTGGACGTCCCGTTCTTCCTGTGGAAGATACACGTGACTTTGGCCGAGGCGGCCGGGGCGGCGGAGGAGGCGGCCAGCGACTACAGGGCCTTCTGCGGCGAGTTCGAGAAGTTCTTCGGACCCCTGCCGGAGACGTGGGAGGCCGACTGATGGCAATGAAGTTCATCACCCCCGAGACGGACCGCCGGATGACCTGCCTGGTCATCGGGCGGGCCGGCATCGGGAAGACCTCGCTCCTGCGGACCGTCCCGCCAGACGAGAACGTTTTCGTGATCTCGGCGGAATCCGGACTGCTCTGCGTCCAGGATCTGGTCCGGGCCAAAAGGGTCGTGGGGATAGAGGTGGAAGGCATCGAGGATCTGGACGAGGCGCTCTGGAATCTTAAGACTCCCAAATACCGGGCGGCGTTCCGCTGGGTCTTCGTGGACAGCCTCACGGAGATATCCGAGAGGTTCCTCATCGCCAGCAGGAAGAAGTACCCGGACAGGCGGGACTCCTTCAACATGTGGGACGACTACGAGCGGCACTTCATGGCCTGGGTCCGGCAGATGCGGGACCTCCAGGGGTACGACGTGGTCCTGACGTGCCTGGAGGTGATGGACCTGGACGCGGCCCAGCACCGGATCGTCAACCCGAACGTCCAGCTGAAGCGGCTCAGGAACGGGGACAACATCACCGGGATGTTCGACGAGGTTTTCTACATGACGGACGTTCAGGACGAAACGGACCCTGCGCCCCGGCGCGTCCTGATCACCGTCCCCTTCAACAACCGGCCGGGCAAGGACCGGGGGGGCACGCTCGCCCCCGTGGAGCCCCCTGACCTGGCCCACATCAAGAGAAAGATACTCGGAGGAGAATCATGAGCGACAACTACAACAACTACGACAACGGCGGAGAAGACGACGTCCTCGACATGAACCTGGCCGGGGTCGTCCCGGTGGGAGCGAACGTGCCCGCCGGAAGCTACACGGTCGAGATGACGGAGTGGCAGGCGTACAGCCGGAACACCTCGGGCAGGAAGTTCATCTACACCGTGGCCGACGGCCCGTGCAGGGGGAAGAAGCTCTTCGACACCATAGTGATGGAGGGCACCACCGAAGCGGTCGAGTTCGGGAAGAGCAAGGTCAGGTCGCTGGCCCAGGCGGTGGGCCACGCGAACCCGGACTACGTCCACAAGATAGGCGAGCTGATGTTCAGGCCCTTCGTCGCCATGGTGAAGGTGAGGCCGGCCGACGGGAAGTACGGACCCCAGTCCCAGGTGTACGACTACCAGCCCGTGGGCCCGGGAGCCGGACAGCGGCCCCCCGCGCGGGCGGACGCGCCCGGACCCGCGCCGGGACCGGGCGGCTCCGGCGGAGGCTACGGCGGATTTAACGGCCCGCCTCCGGGATACAGGCCGCCCGACGGGACCGCCGGCCCTGCGGCATCCCAGGCTCCGGGCCCGCGCCGCGAGGCCCAGCTCCCGCCCGAGGTCCAGCCCCAGAACCAGGCGGGCCCCCCGCCCCAGAACCAGTACCCGCCCGCCCAGACCCCCGCCGCGGGCCCCGGACAGAACCAGCCACCCCATGCGGGGCAGCACGCCGCCGCCCCCTGGCAGGAGCAGTAGACGGTGGAGCTCCGGCCGTACCAGCTGGACGCGCTTGACGCCGTGGAGAAGCGCCTGAAGGAGAGCCCGCGGGTTCTCCTTCAGGCCCCCACGGGATCTGGAAAGTCGATTTTATTCGCGGAGCTCACCCGGCGGTTCATGACAGGGTACGAGGGCATGCGCATCGGCATCGTGGCCCACCGGGAGGAGCTCGTGAGACAGGCGGCCGACAAGATCCTGAAGGTGTGGCCGGAAGGGTTCTTCTGCGTGGGCACGGCCTGCGCCTCGGCGGGGCAGGTGGAGCTGGAGAAGCCCGTGACGGTCGGCTCGGTGCAGACGATGGCCCGGCGGAAGTTCGCGGAGCCGTTCAAGATGCTTATCTGCGATGAAGCCCATCACATAGGAAGTCAGGAGGCGGGGGGGCAGTACTACGACCTGATAAGGGCGGCGGAGGCCGCGTATCCCCCCCTGCGGGTCCTCGGCGTCACCGCCACTCCCTACAGGACCTCCCACGGCCCCATCTGGGGAGACACGGGCCGTCCGGATCGGACCAACTTCTTCCCCACGCTCGACTGGAAGCTGACCCTGGACGACCTGATAGCCCAGGGATACCTCGCCGACTGGAGGGGGAAGGTGCCCGTGGACATCTCCGGGGCCCTCGGGAAGGTGGGGAAGGTCATGGGCGAGTACGACGAGAGGAGGCTTTCGGAGGAGATGAGCAGGCCGGTCCACATCGGAACCGCCGTGGACGCCTTCGCCAGGTACGGCGAGGGGCGGAGGCACGTTCTGGTCTTTGCCGTATCGATAGCCCACGCGGAACTGCTCGCGGAAGCGTTCAGGACGGCGGGGCACCGGGCCGAGGCAGTACATTCCAAGATGGACCGGGAGTCCCGCCGGGCGGCCCTGGACGGGTTCGGGGCGGGGGAGGTGGAGGTCCTGGTGAACGTGGGCGTGCTCACGGAGGGCTGGGACAGCCCGGCGGTGGACCTGATCATCATGTGCCGGCCCACGATGTCCCCCGGCCTCTACGTTCAGATGCTGGGCCGGGGCACGCGCCTTGCCCTCGGCAAGAAGGATCTCCTCTTCATAGATCTGGCCAACAACTGGCGGACCCACGGCGACCCCTCCAGCCCCGAGCTGTCCTGGCCGTCCGGCGGGAGCGGGGAACCGCCCATGAAGATCTGCGGGAACCCGGACTGCATGAGCCTGGTCCACCTGTCCGCGAAGACGTGCCCGGTCTGCGGGTACAAGTTCCCCGAGAAGGACAGGACCGCGTCGGACGTCCCGGAACTGAAGGAGATAGCCCGTCCCGGCGGGCTCCCGGAAGACCGGGAGAGGAAGTCCGTCACCGGATGGTACCTGAAGCCATACCTGACCCGCGCGGGGGATCTGATGGCGCGGCTGGACGTCCATTTCGAGACGGGGCGGCCGGTCTTCACGTACCTGGACTTCGAGCGGGCCGCGTCCGCCAGGGGATTCAGGAGGGCGGCCAGGGTGTGGAGGAAGCTCGCCGGGAAGGAGTCGGCGGTGCCCGCCACCGTCGAGGAGGCGGTGTCCAGGACAGGCGAGCTGGTCATGCCCCCGAAGCTCGGCCAGGACGTGGATTCGGGCGGGTACAGGATCATAAGGGAGTGGAAATGACGTTCAGCAAGGGGGAGCCCGGGATGGCGGAGGAGATCATGGCCGCCTGCGCCGAGCGGAACGCCGCCGAGCCGGTCCGCCGCTACCTGGGCATGAGCCGGGCGGGACTCCCGTGCGAAAGGCGGATCTGGTTCGAGTTCGTCCGGGCCCCCTGCAACGGCACGAACGGCAGGACCGCGCGGATTTTCGACAACGGCCACGCGGTGGAGGCCAGGGTGATACGCGACCTGCGGCTCAGGTACCGGGTGACGGACGAGCAGAAGGAGGTCTCGGACTTCCACGGCATGTTCCGGGGGCACATAGACGGGGTGATCTGGGCCGGCGAGGACGGCGGCCCGATGCTCCTGGAGATAAAGTCGGCCAACGACGACGGGTTCAAGGGGTTCCGGCGGCACGGGATAGGCATCAGGCCGCAGTACCGGGGGCAGGTGTTGCTGTACATGCACTACCTGGGCCTGAAGGAGGCGCTGTTCGTCGTGGAGAACAAGAACAACCAGAACCTGCATTTCGAGAGGGTGCCGGCGGACCCCGAGGCCGCCGAGGGCCTGAAGGCCAGGGCACTGTCGATAATGAGGGCTCCGGGTCCGCCCCCGGCGGAGAGTGGCGACTGCTACTTCTGCGAGTGGAAGTCGGGGCTGTGCTGGCGGATGAACGGCATGGAGCCCCTGTGCATGCGGTGTTCCATGTTCGTGCCGAGATACTGGCTCCGGGAGCGGGGCCACTGCGGGGACTGCGACATGTGCCTTCTGACCCTCAACACCGCGGACCGGTTCGGCACGTGCGGCGGATTTTCCCCCCGCTGACATGGATCCCGAATACGCGAAATATCTCGGAGCGCTCAGGAAGGAGGCCCTGGAACTTGTCCGGGGCGGGTACTCGGTCATACCGGCGGAAGGCAAGATGCCGAGGCCGGGCTTCATCTGGTCCAGGTACCGGAAGAGGCGGGCATCGGAAGAGGAGGTGGAGAGCTGGTTCAGATATCCCACGGACCACATGGGCATCCTGATGGTCATGGGTCCGGTTTCGGCCCGTCTGTGGGTCATGGACCTGGACGGACCCGATTCCCTGTCCTGGGCCGAAGGGATGGTCGCCGCGGGGGCAATCCCCGGGACGGGCTGGAAGTCGAAGACCCCGCACGGCGAGCACTGGTTCTTCAGGCTGAAGGAGGGCGTGAAGCCGGAGCCGAACGGGACGGACATCGTCCGGGAGCCGTGGTCGAAAAAGTGCGGCGGGGAATCCGCAGTGGACACGCGCTCCGAAGGCGGACTGGTCATCGTGCCGCCGAGCCGGAACGTGGAAGGCACCGCCTACGTCTGGAAGAGCATGGACGGAGTGCCGCCTGAATGGTCAATCCGGGACTCGGGAATAGAGGTCCACTGGAAGAGCGGGAAGGCGAGGGGCAGGAGGGAGGCGGAACCGGGCCGTCTCAGGGCGCTGGTCCCGGACGACGTGATCGACATGCGGACCGTCCCCAGTACCCGGGGGGAACCGGCCGCTCGCGGGACCCGGAACAGCTCGCTCACGAGCTACCTGGGGAAGCTGGTGTCAAACGGAGCCGACCGGACTTCTCTCTGGCACGCGGCTTTGGGATGGGATTCGGAGAACAGGGAGCGCCTGGACAGGGAGGAGATCAGAAGGACGTACGAAAGCGTCATCAGGATGCACGAGGACAATCACGGCGAGAGGGTGCCTGGTACCCCGGAACTCGTTGTAAGGGATAGACTTCCCGTCTTCGCCGCCGGACATGAAAAGCCCGATGAAGAAGACGACACCGATGAAGATGAAGATGAGGTGCCAGAGGAGGACGTCGTTCCGGAAGGCATCCTTCATCCGGGGGGGCTTCTGGAGGAGCTGATGGACTACATAGAGAAGGCCAGCTTCAGGAGCCACCCGCTGTTCGCCCTGGGCATGTCGATATGCTTCGTCGGGACGCTTATGGGGGAGAAGATCCTCACCTCTTCAGGGCTGAGGACGAACATCTACGTGGTCAACCTGGCGAGATCCGGGACCGGGAAGGAGGGGCCGATGACGGCCATGAAGCACCTGATGTTCGAGACGGGGACGGCGATGGACAATTTCGGGCCGTCGGATATCGCCTCCGGCGCGGCGCTCATGAAGAGCCTGGAAAAAAAGCCGAGCCAGCTCCTGATGATGGACGAGATAGGCGATCTGATCGGGTCGATAAAGAATCCTAACAACTCCTATAAGACGGAGATACTGAAGATTCTGAAGGAGACGTTCTCCAGCCGCGGCTACTACTCCAAGGCATACGCCAACACCAAGAACGATTACACGGTCCCTTGGCACAACCTCAGCCTCTACGCTACGGGCGTGGCGGACATATTCTGGGAAAACCTGACCATGCGGGAGCTGTCGGGCGGCTTCATGGCGAGGGCGCTGGTGTTCAACCTGAATCTCAAGAGGCGGCGGAAGAACAGCGAGCCAGACATGACGGTGCCGGATGGGCTGCGCGAAAAGGTGAAGGCTTTGTTTGCGGTGGCACGGGGCCCCGAAGGGGCGGACGAGCTGATGACCGTGCCCTCGCCTCCGAAAATCCCGCAGACCGGGGACGCCGAAAGGGAACTGGACAGGGTGGCCGAACGGTACGACGACCTGTACGACGCGTCACGCGGCACCGGGTTCCTGGACAGCATATACTCGCGGGCCGAGGAACACGTCCGGAAGCTGTCGCTCGTCTACGCCGCGAGCCGGACGGCCTGCTCCACCCCCGCGCTGTGCGTTCCGGCGTTCGTGGATCTGGAGGACGTCCGGAAGGCGACGGAGCTGATTGACTACCAGGTGCCGAGATTCGTGAAGCTGGTCGGGGACAATATGGCCTGGAACCCCCAGGACGCCCTCAAGAGGAGGATCCTGGCCGAGGTCTGGAAGAGGGGCGAGCTTTCCCAGGCTGCCGTCTACAGGCTGGCCCGAGACTGCACGGCCAGACAGGTCGAGGACGCGCTCAAGCTTCTGCTCATGGGCAGGGAAATTATCGCGATGGACAAGGGCAACATGACGATCTCTTTCGTCCTGAGCCCGAGATCCAAAAGGAGGCTCCATTGACAGGCATGGCGCTGAGCTTCACGGCGGGGTTCGTCGGGGCTCTCGTAATCGTATGGGCGAGGAGACACGTGATGGACTGGAGGAAGCCGAAGGAGCCGAAATGGAACAAAGACTGGTGAGCGGCAGGCCCCGCTCGGAGCACATGGAGCAGGTCGAGTTCGTGAGGCTCATGCGGAAGAGGTATCCGGAAATCATCGGCTACGCGAACGCGAACGGCGAGGCCAGGAGCAAGGCGGGGGGGCAGA
>JAISEQ010000053.1 GCA_031264045.1 Deltaproteobacteria bacterium | reverse complement strand
TCGGCGTCGGGATGGCCGATGTGGCCATGGACGGGTTCGCCAGGGCCGTCTGGGACTCGGGCGACGACGACGGCTCCCTCCGGGCGGTGATGGGGATCATCCGCGACGAGGTCGGCTTCGCCCAGGACACTTTCGACTCGGGCATGTCCATGCTTGAGGAGATGGACGGGGGGGGGTGGCCGGAAGGCATGGGGGACGCCGGGGACGGCGGGGACTCCCCCGGCGCGGTCACTTCCCGCATCCTCTACGGCGGGGCGCTTGAGGACGAGATAGAGGCGTGGGCCATGGCCCGCGCCACGGAGGACCCGGGCGGGGGTTCCCGCGGCGACGGCTCCCGGCAGGCTCAGGGCGAGTTACCCGCTGCGGGCCGGCCGGACGGCAGCCCCTCCGGCGCCGAGCGGACGAGCGACGTCGCCTCCGGAACCCAGCTCTCCCGGGCGGGGGCTTCCGGAACAGCCGGAGGCCACGCCGCAGCCTCAGCCGGGCGGCCCGGCGGCACGGATTTCGGTTCCCGGCCCTCCGGCGCCCTGCGCGGGGAACTGAGGCGGATCCGGGTCCGGCGGGGGAACGGCCATGAGGACACGCTCGAGGCAGAATGCCGTCTCGCGGAGGCCCTGGCCGGTGAGGGGAGCCATGCCGGGGCGCTGAGGCACCTGAGAAGGGCCATGGAGGGCTTCATGCGCCTCCAGGGGCCCGAGGGGCCTGGCACTCTGCGGGTGAAGCGCCTCCTGCCGGACGCGCTTCTCCTGGCCGGGGAGGCCGCGGAGGCGGCCTCGATGCTCCGGGAGGAGCTCCGGGAGGTCAGGGAGGGCGCGGGCGAGGGATCGCCCGAGGAGCTCCGGGCCATGTCCCGTCTGGGCGGGGCCCTGGCGAGGACCGGCGTGGACGGGGCGGAGGCGGGCGATCTTCTCGGACGTCCGGCGAGGCTCTTAGGCGACCTCCTCGGTCCCGGACATCCTGCGGTCCTGGCGGCGCGGGCGCTCTGGACCGATTTCCTGACGGGCTCCCTCGACCCCGGACTGGGGCTGGAGCGGGCCCTGGAGCCGGCCGATCCGGCCCGGAAGATCGATCTTGAGGAGGTGCTCCGGTTCTGCGGGACTCAGGCGGCCGGGCCGGGCGACGGGGCCGGCGGAAACTTCGGCGGGACGCCGGACCCTGCCCGCGTCTACGGGGAGAGGACGAGGAAGGCATCCGTTCTCCACGCCCTGGGGAGGCACGGGGAGGCCCGCGCCGTTCTCGAGGAGATGCTCGGCGAGGCCGGAAGGACTCTAGGCCCCCGGCATCCCTTCGTCCTCTCGGCCATGTGCGCCTCCGCCGGCGCCCTTGCCGGCCTTGACCCGCAGGCCTCCGTGGCCGAGCACGATCGGGTCCTCCAGGCCCGCATGGAGCTCTCCGGCGACGGGCATCCGGACACTGCCGGCTCCTACGCGCATCTGGGCAGGGCGCTCCTTGCCGCGGGCGATCCGGACGGGGCGCTCGCGGCCTGGGTGTACGCCTTCCGTGCCCTGGAAGCCCTGGGAGGCCCCTATCTCGCGGACGCCGCCGCCATCCGCATGAGGACGGGCAGGATCTTCATGGAGGGGGGCGATCCCGATCTGGCTTTCCGGCAGTACGGCAGGGCCGGCGCCCTCTGGTCGGATCTCCGGGGGCCGGGCTGCCCCGGGGCGCTCGAGGCGATGGAGCAGGAGGCCAGGGCGCTTCTGGCGTGCGGCCGCGCCGGGGACGGGGCGGCGGTGCTCTGTCGGGCTGCTTTCGAGCGCGACGCCGCGGCCCGCCCGGAGGGCCGGCCGGGCTCGGGAAACGGCCGAGGCGCGGAAAGCCCCGGAAACCCCGGCGGCCCCGAATCCTCGGCCTCTCGGAGGGAGACCGCCGGAATGCTCGCTCGGCTGGCCGAGACGGTCCTCGTCTGCGGCGGAGAGCCTAGGGAGGCGCGGGCGGTGGTCGCGCACGAGCTCGAGCTCTGGGAGGCCGTCTCGGGAGAGGGCTCGCCGGAGGCTCTGGACGCCCTCTACCGCCTTGCCCGCGCGTGGGAGGCATGCGGCTGCCGGGAGGAGGCGCGCGAGCTCCACGGGAAGGCCCTTCAGGGCAGGGAGAAGGCCCTGGGCTCCGGGCACCCGGACACGGAAAAGTCCCGCGCGGCATTCGAGGAGCTGGAGGGTGGCCGGTGAGGCCGGGAGGACGGCTCCGCTTGCCCTTGCCGCCCGGCCTCCCGAACCCTCGGGACCCGTACGCCCTTTCCTGATCCGCCTGCATCCTTTTCCGGTCCCCCGCCTCCCGCCGCTTCTTTTCCGCCGTACCCCGCCCCGCGCTCCGGGCCCCGACGGCGCCGTTTCCGCCGGGGCTTCCCCCGTGGACATTCCGGCGTCCCACTTCACCCCGCCGCCCCGCGCGGCCCATGCGTCGCGAAGGACACCAATGGCATCCCCTCAATATATCATGCGCCACGAAACGGCCGACTCGGCCGCCGCGGTTCTTCGGCCCCTCGTCCCCGCTCGGCTTCCCGCCTCCGGACGGGGGGCATGGGAGGGCGGCGCCTCCCCCGCCGGAGACGGCGGCGCGGCATTCCTCGGAGCCCCGGAGGGCCTGGCGGTCCCGGCAGTCCTGATGGCCCCGGAAGTCCCGGCGCCGTCCGCCTGCCGTTGCGCCGGAGGATGGAGGGACAGTGCCGGCCGTGAACTTTTGAGCCAAGACGGCCGGGAAGACTTCGCCGAAGGCTTGGAAGTCGACTTTGACGGTGCCGTTGACTTTGACGGTTACGGTGACGATGGCCGGGACGACGGAGACGAAGACGACGGCTGGGACAACGATGATGATGATGACTGGGACGATGTTGACGATGATGACTGGGACGATGACGATGATGACGACTGCTGGGACCAAGACGGTGAAAGCCCCTGCGGCGGCTGGTCCGGCCGGCTCTGGGAGCTCCTGGGGAGCCTCCCTGCATTCCCCCTTCCGGAACTGAGGCGCCTGCGGACGGGACTCTGCCTCCAGGCCCCTGGGCGTCCGCTCTCCCGCCCCGTACCGGAGGGGCATCCTTCGGCGTGCGCCGGGACTCCCTGTCCCCGCGCCCCCGATGGACGCTTCCCGGAATTTCATCGGGGTTCAGAACTTCTCATGGCCGTTTCCTTCGCTCTCCGGCGTACGGCCCCGGCTGTCCCGCTTACGCTGGTCCCGGCTGTCGGCACATGCCGCAACATCTCCGCCGCCGCACGGCGAATTACCCGCAAAGGACCCGCATGACCACCGCAATTCTCATCATGACGGCCGCGTCAGTTCTCGCGTTCGCGGCATCGTTTCGCGGGTCGGCCCTCCACGCCGCCGGAAGGAAGCCGGGAGGAAGGAAGGACGGGCCCCGGAAGCCGTCTGGCGGTAGCGGGAAGGGGCCGGAAAAGCCGGCTCCGGAAGGAAGGAGGCCTGCCGCCTCGTCCGGGAAGAAGGTCTCCCCTAGGCCTGCCGCCTCATCCGGGAAGAAGGTCTCCCCTAGGCCTGCCGCCTCGTCCGGGAAGAAGGTCGCCCCTAGGCCTGCCGCCGCGTCCGGGAAGAAGGTCTCCCCTAGGCCTGCCGCCGCGTCCGGGAAGAAGGTCTCCCCTAGGCCCGTCAATGCTGCGTCAGCGGGCTGGATGGTGCCCTCGGCGAAGATCCTTGCCAAAGGGTCCGATCCTTCGGGGCCCTACTCGTGGATTATCGGGCAAATTCCCGATTCGAAGCTCCCGGAGGACTGGCCGGAGTGGCCCTTTCCGCCTGAAGGCCCGATGCTGGAAGGAGCTCGCAAGACAGGGGAGGCGCTTGCGTGGGGCGGGGCGCTGGAGCTCTCGCGGTCCTACTGGAACAAGCTGAACACGATTTTCTCCACCGCCTACGGGACCAGCGACCCGAGGGGCTGGGCATCCCGATCCCGGGAGGCCCGCTGCAGCCTGGAGGACGGGAACTTCCTTGAAGCCTTGGCCGAGAGCGCGATGGCGATGGCTGGCCTGAAGGAGGCGGACTGGTCCCTGTTCCGGGGGGCCGGCGCCTCCCCGGAGGCTGTGAAGGCCCTGGAGAGCCGGATCAACAAGGAGATCATGTTCGCGGAGGAGACCCTGGAGGTCGCGGGGAAGCACTATGATGATGGCTTGGAGGAAACTAACCAGGGTGCCAAGTACCCCGTTCAAGCCGACAAGGACGGCCCCTCCCGTGACGTCGTCCGTGAGGCCGTGCTGAAACTTTTCGGTGAAACCGGTGATGGTGACCTTGCTCACGGCGAATTGGATGACGATGACGATGAAGAGGGCGAGAACGAAATCATCAAGAGTATATTCAATACGCTCAGCAACTATTTCGCCGATGACGATGACGACGAGGACTGCGATGAGGACGGGGACGATGAGGACGGGGAAGATGAGGACGACGATGGCGAAGCGGGCTATGATATTTTGGATTTCATGGATTCGCTCTCCAGTTTTTTCCGCGGTGACGGCGACGATGACGACGATGACGATGACGATGACGACGACGATGACGACGATGATGATGACGATGGCGACGACGACGATGGCGATGATGGCGACGACGACGACGATGATGAGAAGGAAAGCCCTTTCGCCAGCGTCAAAACGTTTTCCCCGAAAATCGGTGCCAACCGGGCTGACCGGGAAGACTCCGACTTCGGCCCCCATGAGGAGGAGGACGATTCCGTTGGCCCGCTTACGGAGGAGGAGTCCGCTGCCGCCGGCTCCGGCTGGGAGGACACGGGAGGAGAGCTGGGCCGCGCGTCCCGCCTGGCAACTCTCCGAGGCGAGCTCGAGCTGGCCGAGGCCGATTTCGGCAACGGGAGCATTGAGGCGGCCGCGGCCCGTTTTCGCCTGGCGGCGCTTCTTGCGGGCGAGCGGGGTCCCGTCACTGGCTGGGAGGACCCGGAAGTTCCGCTGGAGGATCTAAAGGAGGCTTTGAGCCTCTGCACGGGTCTCCCGGAGGTCCTGGAATCGGCCGGGAAGGGTGCCGGTGCCTCCCCCTCCGATGCCAGGCGGCTCATGGCCCGCGCCCTCTTCCTGAGCGGGGAGCCCCGCCGGGCCGAGAGGGTGCGAAGGGACGCGCTGAAGAAGGCCAGGCGCTCCTCCGGGAAGAGCGGCGCGGTGACGTTCGCCGTCATGTGCGAGCTCGCCGAGTCGCTGATGGCCTCTGGCGACTTGGAAGATACTGCGGAGCTCCTGAGCGAGGCCCCCTCGAAGCTGGTGGAAATCCTGGGCGGCGCCCACCCGGAGGCCGTGCGGGCGCGGGTGACGCTCTCGAACTTCTCCGAGCTGACCGATGATCCGGCGGGCGCGGTGTCGATGAGGTTCATGGCGGCGGACTCCCTTGAAGAGGAGTACGGTCCGGACTGCAGGGGTGCGGTGGAGCTCCGGAGCTGGGGGGGGAGGCTCCTCCTTGAGACCGGCGACTACCGCACCGCCGCGATGGTGCTGGGGCGGTGCGCGGACTCGGCGGCCCGCGCCGGGGGCTCGCGGAATCTGAGGGCACTTTCCCTGGCGGACATGAACGCCAAGGCCCTTCTCTTCTCCGGGGAGCTGAAGTCCGCCGAGAAGGCCGTGCGCAAGATCCTCTCCGCCCGTCGCGGCCCGGGGGGGCCGTCGGGACCCGGTGCCGATTCGGGGCTCGCGGAAACGCTCGGGATCCTTGCCGAAACGCTCCTGGGGTCCGGCGACCCGATCGGCGCCAGGGCGGCCTTCGCCGACGAGCGCTCCGTCCGGACGAAGCTCATGGGGCACGGGGACCGGTCCGCCCTCATGGCCCTGGAGCGCGAGGCGGCGGCCACGGAGGCCGCAGGCGACATGGAGGGGGCGCTCGCACTCCACCGCGAGGCGTTGAAGCTCCGCACACGGGCGCTGGGGCCGCTGGACGGAGACACTTTGAGATCCAGGAAGGACGTGACGAGACTCTCGTGGAAGAGGTGAGGGGAAATATCCCGATCTCCTGGCGGGGGTCCGCATCCTTGCCGGTTCCGGCGCTTTCTGCGGTGCCTCTCCACTTCGCCGGGCACGGGACAGCAGCTTCAAGGGCGTTGTTTGGGACATCCGTAAGGGCGTTGCGATTTGGGACTCCCGATTGAAAGGAGTTATTGAAGAAAGGATCTTTAAATTTTCCGATCGCGTCAACCATGCTCCGGCATCGCCGGATATCTCCGGAAAAAGTCCCGCCGAAGCGGACGCCGCCCCGGTCCAGTCAGGCGAATACGGCGCGTTGTCTTTGCAGGATAAGGAAAGGGTTCCGCATTTTGGTTTAACCGCGCCCTACGGGTTCCCCTGATGCCGGGGCAGTCCCCGGGAGAGTCGGCTTGCCGGGGAAGAGCCGCTGGGACACCCGTTCCGCCTTGCGGATTTTGAACCCCGGGTCTCGCCGTTTGCGCGGGGAATCCTGTGCCGTCGCGGCCGAGACGACCCCTGCCGCTGAAGGGCCGCCGGGGAGCCGCGACCGATCCGTCATCAAGCGGCGTTCCCCGAGCGGGCCGGGCCGGCCCGCTCGGAGATTCCGGCAGCCCGGGGGATTTTTTCGCGCCGGCGGATCCGGCGGTCGGTCGTCCGGCATTCAGTCCTGGCGCCTTAAGGCGGCGCCGGCTCCCCCGTCGCTGTCCCCGTTGACCGGGCCGGGCGGATCCGCTGAACCTTTCTGAAATCTCGGAACGGGACTTCCGCTCCGTTCGGCATCATGATAATCCTTGCCGGGGTTACTGTTCCAGGCACGGTTCACGCGGGTGCCTGTCTTGGACTTCAGAGAGGCGTCTTTCTAAAATTTTATTCCACTGCTGCGAAAACCTCTCACTTGACCTTTCAGAGGCCTGAGTGATGAGGCAAGGGTTGCGCGAAATGGCGAGGATTTGGCTTAAATACAGCTGCTTTCGATGCCGATGACGTATAGAGTTCACCATCTCGTTTGAGAAGGGATGAGTTTTCGCAGAGGAATCAAACTTCAGAATTATATTTGTATTCTTAACGCCAAATTTATTCATTGATCATCAAATAATACTGTTCGAAACGATTGCGCACCGGAACCGTACCTGCCGCGGCAGTGCCGGTTCCGGTCCCGGCAGCGATCCGCGGCTTTCCGTATTAATTTCCCCGCCGGCACCGACCTCGGCATGCGTCTGCGACCTGGATAGGCCGTTCGGGAAGCCGTGCGACTCCAAGGCCTCCTCGAACACGGTCCTTCCGTCCTGCCGGTGGGAAAACGGAGAATGAAGCCGTAAGTGAGCCTGCCGCGAGCTGCCGACGCGCGCGAGGCGGATCTGACCTAGTCGCCGGCGATTTCCCGCCGAGCGAAGTCAACGGGGTGTTTTCCGCCGTGGCGTGGGGGCAGGATGGGCGATGCTCCGGCCGTAAATTTCCGCAAGATCCGGGCGGCCGAATCCGTCCGGCAGAGATCCCCCGAACGCCGGGGCATGATGCGAGGCTGCGCCGCCGCCGTCGGCCATGTTACGGCCGCATACGCCTTCGGGGAGTTTTCCCGCCTTCGAGGCCGTCCGCGGCTTCAGTCTCCCGCCCCGGGCGCGCGCGAGGCGCAGGGGACCCCCGCCTGGCAGAGCCCGCAGGCGTAGGCGCCCTCCATGTCGGGGAAGCGGGCCGCCGCCCACGGCCTCACGACGTCGTTCGCGTACGACCGGCAGAGCTCCTTGTCGTGGCCGCCGGCGCTTATGGCCCCGGGGGGGCAGCGCCCGATGCACTTCCCGCACTTCCCCGAGCTGTAGAAGAGGCACCAGTCCCGGAAGCCCGCGTACGTCCTGGGCGTGGGCGCGAGGCGGGCGCGGACTATGACCGAGGTGAGCCTGTGGGCGACGCCCGCCCTGGTGATGAGGCCCTCGCTCAGCCCGAAGGTGCCCAGGCCCGCCGCCCAGGCGGCGTGGCGATGGGACCACGTGGAGGTGAAGACGTGGACGGGGTGCCGGAGCGTCCTGAAGGAGGGGAGATGGTCGGGGACCACGCGCTCGATCCCCATGGAACCCAGCCTGGAGGCCAGGCACCTGGCCAGCCCGTCCACCGACCTGCCGTGGGAGTGGCGGCTCGCGAGCCATCTCGCGGCCGGAAACCTCTCCGTCGCCGCCTGGTCTCCGGTCGTCTCCGGCGTTGCCGGGAGGACGGCGGAGACGACCGTCAGATCGGAGGCCGAGGCGGACGAATCCGGAATGCCCAGGCGGAAGGCCTCGAGCGGCGTCCAGGAGCACTCCACCGCGCCTGAGCTGAGCGTCCGCCACGCCGGGTCGTCGCCAGCGGCGTAGCCGAAGAAGGGCGGGGCGAAGAGCCTCTCCCCGTCCACGGGCGACGCGTTGTCGGCGGAGCCGGCGAACCTTGCGGCCTCCTCTTCGATGGCGGCCTTTACGGCCGACTCGTCCGGTGCCTGCGCGCCTGCGCCGCCGGACGCGCGTGAGGTGTCCCGGCTGTCCTGCTCCGTCATGCCAAAACCTTTCCGGCCCGACCGTAGCCGGAGGCGGGATTCCTGCGGGGAGTCTGCACGGCGGGCGCGGCGAAGCGGTCTGTCAGGCCGCCGGGACGGGGGGGTCGAAAGGCCGATCCCCGGAGCGCGGCGGATCCGAAAGCGGTGCGGGAGCGCTTCCGCTCCCCGGGAGTGTCCGGGACCTCCGGTCAGGGGGCCTGGTCCCGCCGGCCTGCGGCGGACCCGGCTTCGCCGGAAGCGCCCGCTGGACATCTTAGCGCCCCGGACGGACGAATTCAAGGGAAACCGGACGCCGGGAAAACGGCGTCCCTCCGCGCCGTGCCGGCCCCCGCGGCTTTGCCGATCCGGCTGATGAACCCGGCGGCGATGCCGCGGGCGTTCGCGTCGCCGTCTCCGTACCGGTTCCCGGCGGCGAAGCGTCCGCAGGCGGTTCGGGCGGCTTCACGGGCGGACGGGCCCGAAAATGTCCGGAACCCTGGGAACGGCAGCCGTCGTCGGCGGATCAAAATGTTCGCGCGACGGCGGTCGGGCATGAGGGAAGTGAAATTTACCCTCTGCCGGCCGAATTCCCGGACTTCACTCCGAAAGCTTTTCGGGGAACTCCAGCGAGTCCAGGAAGGGCAGGCAGATCTTGGCTACGGAGGGATCGTCCCGCAGTGCGAAGCCGTTCAGCCGGCCCTCCAGCGTCTGGCCGCTGGCCCTGCAGACCAGGGTCAGCAGCTTGCCCTCCCTGGCCACCAGGCGCGTGAAGAAGAGGGTCGACGCCACGTATTCCCCCGGAGGTCCGGTGAACGTGGAGAAGTCGATGTCGGCGGCGGGGAGGCCCCTGTACATGAGTGGTCTCGATCCGGAGTAGCCTCCCCTGGTCTCCCCGTTCAGTTTCCGGCCCATCGCGTCCCAGAACCCCCTGGAGCCGGCCTTCAGCTGGCCTTCGGCCTCGGGGGAGAGGGTTTCCGCGCCGATCGACAGCTCGAAGGTCCTCCCGCTCCCCTGATCCGTGCCGGAGGCGATCGCCGCCCTGGCCTTCCTGGAGTTCCCGCCCGGCTCCAGCCTGCCGTCCCTTACGAACGACTGCGGGCAGCGAACCGTGAGCGCCGGGAAGGGGGCGGGAGGCGCAGCCGGCCCGCCTGCCGTCTGCCCCGCTTCCGGGACGGCCCTGCCGATCTCGGAGGAGGAGAAGGCGGTCCACGCCTCCTGGGCCGGGGCGGGGAAGGCGGAGGTCATGGCCAGGGCGAAGGCCAGCGCCGCGGCCGCGAACGCTCCCGCCTCGGCTTTCGCTGTCCCGGGGGCGAGCCGGGGGCGTGGGGGAAGTCTCATTGGGGTGTCCTGTTGGGAGGTGGCGGCGGGGAGGCGGCCCGTGAGGGCCGGGGAGCGGCGCCCGCCGGTCCGGCCCCGCCGGAGCCTGCCGGGCGGACGGGGGGGCGAAGGCGCGCGGGGCGACGGCGTCCGGGAGGCCGGGGAGCCGGCGGCCGGGTCAGTCGGCAATTTTCAGGGAGTCGAGGAACGGACGGCATACGGCCGACGCCGCCGGGACGGACTCGGGGCCCTGGACGTGGTCCGTCCAGCCGGGGGCGGCCAGGATGGGGACGGAGCAGGTGGCGCATACGAGCTCCCCGCCCTTCACCAGGTAGCGTTTCATGAAAAGGCGGGGCTCCCCGGGGTTCCCGGCGGCCCCCGCCGGCACGGCGTAGTAGACTTCACCGGCATCCAGCCCCTCGGCGTCGAGGGCCCTGGCGCCGAACGACGTCCCACCGGCGACCCCGGCAAAGGTTTCCGAGACCTGCTCCCAGTAGGCCTGGGGGCCCTTTCCGTTCAGGATTTCCCGCTCCAGCCACCCGAAGTCGTCGGCCACGACGTAAAGCTCGATGTCGGCCCCCGTGGCAGGGTCTTTTCCCGCGGCCACGTCCGCCCTGTACGGGAGTCCCGTTCCGCCGCCGGAGGCCAGGCCGTCCGGGGAGGGCCCCGGTGCGGGAGTGAAGCCCTCGGGGTAGCTGGCGGTGAAGGCAAGTCCGGGGGGTACGGGCACGGCCCGTGAGCTGTCGTAGGTGGCGGCTCCGCCGGCGCGGTGGGCGGCGCAGCCGGAAAGCGCCATGGACATGAAGACTATCATGACCGCCGGTACTGTCAGGACGGGAGTTCCCGGCGCGCCCCCGGCGGGGGGGCATCCGGCTGTGATGGCTGGTGACGGGCGGGTCAAGATTAGTGCCTCTCGCAGGGTTATGGGACAGTCCGTCCGGCGGCGGGCCGCCCGGGCCGCGCGGCATCCTGGAAGCCTACTTGACGCGCCGCCCGGAGTCAAGGGAAGGAAAGGGCGCCGCCCCGCAGGACGGCCGCGGAGCCGGAGTCCTCCCGGATCCCCGGCAGGCGGGCGGACTGTCCGGACTCGGACGCCGCGTCCCGCAGGGGATTTCCGGCCCGGTGCGGAAGGCTCTCCGGAGCGGCCCGGCATGACCCTCGGGCCGTCCGGACCGTCCGGACGGATCCGCATCGGCTGCGGGTCCCGGGAGCCGGAGACGGGGGCTGCCGCCGCGTTGTCTCCGCGCCCCGCCAGGCGGGCGCGGGACGGAGCTTCCTGGGTTTTTCCGGCATTGGCAGGCAAGGGGACGGATGTCCGGCACGGCATGTTCCGGCAATCGGGAAAGGTCGGCTTCCATGAGGCGGCGCCTCGGCAGTTCGGCGGCAGTTAGGCGGCAGGATCACGGGAAGCCGTTCAGCCCCGGTCGCGCTCGCCGGCAGGCGCCAGTCCCTCGCTGACGGGCCTCCCGAACACCGCCGGGACCGGGAATCGCCGCAGACGTGTTTGTTCCGGCACTGTTGTCCTTCCGGTGCCGCGTCCGGGATCGTCCGCGCCGTGCCCGGGGGCGGCGCCCGCGACCGAATTTTCGCGGCTCTGACGGCGGGAATACTGCGGAGCCGCCCCGGTTCCCCTCTTCCGCGGCCCGGCCGGTGCGTCCATGCCGGAGAGCGCGCGCCCAAGGCGGCGTCCGCACGTTCGGCACGGAGCTGTTCCCCGCATCCGGGCCGGGAAACTCAGTCCGGGACCAGCGAATGATCCCGATATCGTTTCCATGCCGATGAAGCTTGATTCCGCTGCGAAAACACTTCGCCCCTCGAAATGTGAGGGTGAAGGCATTGGGTCATCGGCATCGATAGCACCTGAATTTATGCTAAATCCTCGCCAGTTCGCGCTGCCCTTGCCGAAGCGCTCTGGCCTCTGAAAGGTCAAGAGAAGGGTTTTTGCAGTGGAATCAAGCTTTTCCCGGACTCGAAACCTGCCTGTGCCTCTTCCGCTGAACCGTCCGTGATGCGGGGACGGTCATTTTCCGAGCGGCCGCGGATCCGCCGTTTCCGCATCTCGGCCGCAGGCGGGGAGTCCGGAGAATGCCCCGCGCTCTTGAGGCTGGCACCGTCCCTGCGGAACCCCCGCCTTTCCGGCGCGGCGTCACGGCGATCGGCCTGAGCTCCCGTGCTGATGACGGAATGAGGCGAATGGACATCTTCATGGCGGTGCCGGCTGGGTACTCCCGCGTGTCTGGACCGCTTTGCCGGACGGTTCCCCAGTTTCCGCGGTGCCGATCGTCCATAGTTCCGGCATGGGAAGATGCCGTCATTTCGGGAGGGAAGCGAAAGGCCTGGGGCTTTCGAATTTCCGTACGGCACGGATTATTTTCACCGGTCTCGGAACAGCTCCGATCACCTGTGAATTTCCAGAAGGCGTGATGCCGTATTTCCGTATCTGACGGCATGACAGGATCATTAATTTTGCAAATCGACTAGTGTCAGACAATAAAATTTACTATGTGCCTTTTTTCAACAGCTTAAATCTGTAGAAGATGCGGTGAAAATTATCCGGTGATGTTGCTGATTTTTTGCCACATAAAGATGTGCCGTCCGGATGTCCGTATCCGATGAGCGTAAATAAATTTGTTCGCGGGATCAAATTTTTGGACATGGAAAAATTCGTCAAATCATGTATGAATTATTACGTATGATATCCAATCGTCACGCTCAATCGAAAATTATTTATGATGATTCTGTTCAAGCCGATCTGAGGACGGAAGCGTTTCCGGAGGACGGTCCTCCGGGCCGGTTCGGCAGGGTGATTTCCGGAACCGGGCCGGCAGATCGCGGGACGCGCGGCATTCTCCCCGTCGTGACCGTCCCTTGTCCGGCCGCCGCGCTCCGCCCCGCCGGATACGGACTCGCCAGGTTAGGCCGCCCCTTTCCCTCTCCGCGCTCACCGCGGGGAGAGCTTCAGCGCCCAGGCGTCCTTGTCCCCCTTCTGGCCGGGCCCGATCGGGTTCTTCACGGTGCCCGCCGCCGCCATCCCGCCGTCCGAGGTGAGGGCGAACGCCGTGGCAGGCCGTCCCTCGGCGTCCCCGTACCCCCTGCGCCACTCCTCCGCGCCCCCCGCCCCGAGACGCACGAGCACCACGTCGTGGGGGTGCTTCCGGCCCCGGCCCGGTCCCCGGGCTCCCGCGGTGGGCACCAGCACCGCCAGGTAGCCTCCGGCAACCGGGATCACGTCAGTGAGCCTGCCCTGGCCACCTGGCGCGGCGGTCCAGTCCACCTCGCCTCCGGGGCCGATCTTCACCGCGCTGTTCTTTCTGGTGGAGGGGTCGGGCCCCGGAGCCCCATGCATGCCTGCCATGACGAAGCCGTTCCTGCTGACAGGCCTCAGGGAGAACGCCCACTCGGCGCCGTTTCCGGAGTAGCGCCTCTCCCACAGGGTCTCCCCTCCCGGACCCAGGGCCGCGATCCAGGCCCCCTCCCCCGGCAGCGAGGGGGTTCCTGGCTGACGATCGCGGGAGCGGGCGGTGGCGGCCAGCACCAGCCCGCCGTCCTCGGTCTCCACCGCGCCCACCGGTAGATCGTTGAAGGCCCCCCCTATGCACTTCTCCCAGAGCACCTCGCCCGCGGGATCCAGGCGCAGCACCCAGACGTCGTAGCTGAAGGGCTCCCCCGCCTGCCTTCTGCAGGACGGGTCCATGATGTCGCCCACGGCTATCAGGCCCCCTCCGGCGGCCGGGGCGACGGAGTTTATCCCGTAGATGCCGTTTTTCCCATAGACGCGGGTCCACAGCACGCGCCCGCCCGAGTCCACCTTTCCGGCCCAGCCCCGCCGGGGCCCCTGCCTCCCCAGGCCCGGCCGCGCCCCTGGAGGGGCGCCGGGCACGTCGGCGCGGGGCAGGGCGCCGTCCGGAACCTTGAAGTTGCCGTCCTCGGACCAGGTGAAGCCGCCCACGAGGTAGCCCCCTCCCGGCGCGGCGCTGACGGTCATGGCCACGTCGTCGAGGTCACCTCCCAGCACCGTGTGCCACTGCGGGTCGCCGGAGGGACCCACCTTCATGATCCAGGCGTCCTCGCCCGTCCTGGTCCCGGGCAGATCCCCGTCCGAGGACGAGGAGTATCCCGCGAGCACGAACCCGCCGTCGTCGGACGGCGCCACCGCGTATATCTCGTCGTCGCCGCTCCCTCCGTATGTCCGCTCCCAGTCAGCCTTCGGTGCCCCCGGAGGAATCGGCCCTCCGGAGCATCCGCACGCGGACGCGGCGAGCGCGGCAAGCGTCAGCATCAGCGCCGGGAGGCTCTTGGCATGGTCTCTCATGGACTTCTCCTGCAAAGCAGACCGCGCGAGGTCCAGGACGGGACCGCGCCTTGGCCACGCGGGGGGATCGAGGGGCCTGAGACATCCTATCACCGGCCGCTGGCTTTGAAAAGCGAGCGCGGCAAGCGGCGGGGCTTCGGGCGCGCCGCGGCGGAACGCGCCCGGGGCCGCGAATATTTCGGGAAACCGCGCTTCCTTCCGTTCGGTACCGCGCGCCCGTTAACCTTTACGCGGCAAACGGCTGAGCGGCGCATAACGAAGTTAAGCCGGCATGCCTGTCCGACAGTTTGACGGTCGGACTGCCGTACGATTCGGATCAAGAAATTCGCCGTTAAAATTTTCCGGCGGTGATCCGGCTGAGGAAAATTCGCCCGGCCCCGATCCGGCCGATCCGGGCACGGGCCCGCCGTGCGGCCGGCGCCCGCCTCCCATGTCCGCCGCGGAGCCTTCCAGATGCGGGCTGCCGTCCGCCCCGCTCCGGGAACCGTTCGCCGTCCGCCCCGCCGCGGCGTAACGGCCGGTCGCGGCTCGCGTCGTGTTTCCGCGCAGCCCCCCCCGGCGGCAACGGGACGTCCGGAGGGCAGGGGAGGCGCCTGCCGCCCGCCGTCCCGCGGGGCCCGGCCCCGCCGTCCGGCGGGATTCCGCGCGGTGCCGGATACCACCGGCGCTTGGCCCGAAGCCCCGGGGCCGCGCACCCCGGCTTCCCGGAAAGGCCGGTGTGCGGAGAGGCCGGGCGGGGCTCTCCGGGCGCGTGAAGCCGTCCGGCGACGGGTCGGGACGCTGGCCGTCAGGCCCTTGGTCAGGGGATCTCCACTTACGGGTCCGGCCGGCGGAGGCCGCGCCCGATTCTGCCGGGGCTCACGGAACGGGTGGAAGGGGGCCGAACCGGGGTCTGCCGACTTCGGGGGGGGGCGCAGCGGGCGGGGGAGGGGACCGGTGCCGAGGGCGGGGGGGGCGGAGCCGGACCGGCGGGCGGCGGGCCGGGGAAGGGTGCCTGCTGTCCCTCCCCGGAAAAGCTTAGGTGCCAACTTGCCGCGATTCCGATTCCGGAATTGATAGGTTGGCGCCAATATTGACGAGGATCAACGGCGCGCCCGCTTTACCCCTGACAGGCGCCAAGAGTCGCCGGACTCGCCTGTTTCCGGCATTTCCACCTGAAATTCGTCTTTGGCACGGCGATTGCTCGGAGCCCTGTCAGCCGAGGGTTCCCGGAAGGGCCGCCGGCGGTTGCCTCCAGGAGGGGCATCGGCAGTCTGGCACGGCGCGGAGGCGCAGGGAGGAAAAGGAAAATGGCGTTAACGGCATACCTCAAGGTGACTGGAAAGTCCCAGGGCGAAATCAAGGGCGACTGCCCCCAGGGCGGAGACAAGAAGGACAGGATTCTGCTGTACGCGGTGGACCACGCGGTAGAGATTCCCCGCGACACCCACACGGGCCTCCCCACCGGCCAGCGGATCCACAGGCCCCTCACTGTGACCAAGCGCAAGGACCAGGCGAGCCCGCTCCTGTTCAGGGCCTGCTGCACCGGCGAGAACGTGGACCTGGAGCTCGACCACTACCGCATCAAGTCGGACGGCACTGAGGAGAAGTACTTCACCGTGAAGGTCGAGGAGGCCATAGTCGTGGACATGAGGGAGTACACGCCGGTAACCTTCGTGCCCGACAACAAGCCCTTCTCCGACATGGAGGACGTCTCCTTCACCTACTCGAAGATCACCTGGACCTACAACGACGGCAACGTCGAGTTCACCGACGACTGGAAGGCCTAGGCCCGGCCTGCCCGCGCGTTTCCCCGCGGCCCGCATCCCCGCGGGGGGCGGGCGCGGCGGGGGGATGGGGACGCGGATAGTCCGGGGAGGGCCGGACGGGGGAGGCGGAGGCATGGGCCTCGGGGATTGGGGACGGGGCGCGGGGACTGTTCCCGCCCCCCGTCCGCCCGTGCGCGTCAGCGGGGGGGGCCGGCCCCCCCTTCCGGCGTTTCGAAACGTTTTCCGGAGGGGGGCGGGCCTCCCCGGCATCCGTAATCCGTACGGAACGGCCCCGATCCCGGCATCGCGGCCGCCTTCCCCGTTCCCCGGCAAAGGACGCGCCGGGCCGGGACGGGTCCGGGAGGGGACGCGGGCGCGGGGAACGCCGGTGAAGCCCTGCGGCGGGGGCGCCGCCGGAAGCCAGGGGGCGCGCCGAAACGGCCGGGGAGGAACTTCAGGGCGTATGGGCAGGCCGGGAACCGCAGCATGGGGGGCCTCCGCGCGGCGCGCGGGAGCGCGGTTGACTCCGTTCGCGGGGGTGCGCTATAGTCCGCCCATACTTTTCTTCGGGCCCCCCTCGGCCTCGGCCGCAAGCCTGCGGCGCGCGGAGGGGCCGGCCTCCGGCCCGGACCGGACCGCGGGCGCTCTTCCCGGCGCCGCCCCCGCGGGACCGCATGCCGCGCCGGGGCCTCCAACTCAAGGGGTCACAGATGACTTTCCGGCACGTCACACGGACCGTCCCCGGGGCGCTGGCAGCCCTGGCGCTTCTTCTCCTTGTGGGATCCGCCTGCTCCAAGGATCCCAAGCCGGCGCTCCCGCCCTCGGCCTGGCCCGGCATAAAGCACGTGGAGGTGGCGCTGGAGAAGACCACCCGCGAGCAGCTGGTGGCCGAACTGGGACAGCCCTCGGAGATCTCCCTGGAGGGCGGCTACGAGACCCTGGTCTGGACCAACGAAAAGGGCTATATAGTCACCTTCTCCACCCCGGACGACAGCTCCCCGCACGTCTCGCACTTCCCCTCCAGGCTGGAGGCCCGCATCGCTGGAGGCGTCGTCACCTTCTTGGACGCCCGCTGACGGCTCCGCCCGTCCGGGCGGGCGTCCGCCAGGACCGGGTCCCCGCCCGCGCCTCCGCCCGGCCCCCACTGCCGCCCGGCGGCGCCTCCCCCCCGGCCGCGCCCGCCGGACCCGGAACATGCCGGGCCCGCGCGCGGCCTTTCAGATCCTGTTCCGCCCTTCGCCCCCTCCCGCCACCCGGCCTCTCCCGCCCGCCCCGCAGGCGGTCCCGCCGCCGGCCGACTGGCTGCGTAACCTTCCCGATCCGTACGCCGCATCTGCGCAAGGTCTGTGCGGTCCCGCCCGTTCCCGCCACATCTCCGCGCCTGCCCCCCGCATCCGCTCCCCTGTACGGCGCGTCCGCGCGGCCGACTTCCGCGTCTTCGCCCGCGTCCGGCGCGTCTCGGATTCCCTCCGCGTCTTTTCCCCTGCACCCAGCGTCCCTGAGCTTCCCCTCCGCATCCGCGCACTCGGCTCCTTTCTGCCGGACGCGACTTTGCGGAGCGTCCGCCTTCCCGTCCGCCAGACCCCGCATTTCGGCCGGGCCGCGCATTTCGGCCGGGCCGCGCATTTCGGTACGGCCGCGCATTTCGGTACGGCCGCGCATTTCGGTACGGCCGCGCATTTCGGTACGGCCCCCGCCTGCCTCCGGCCTCCTTCAGGCTGTCCCCGGCGGTCCCCGCCCGCCTTGCCGACACTCCCGGCACTCGCGGCACACCCGGAAGTCCCGCCGCCGCGTCCGCGTCCGGGGCGGAGCCGGTGCATCCCCCGCCGCGGACAATTTACGGAAATTTTGCGCGGCCAATATGTCATGCCGGGCGGTTCCGGTTCCACGACATCCGGCGCTCCCCCCCGGCCGGCGCACCGGGGGATCCCCCCCCCGGCGCCGCCCTC
>JAISEQ010000024.1 GCA_031264045.1 Deltaproteobacteria bacterium | reverse complement strand
CCGCCCCTCGCGAAAGGCCCCGTGGCGTCATGACTGCGGACCGGGCGGGTCCAGCAACGGGCGTTCCGCTGAAGGCATCCTGCTCCAGTTTTCGCATTATGTACCACTTAACCGTCTTCGACGGCTTCCTGAGATGATTCCTTTGCCTCCGGCCTTCCGTGTTCCGGCTTCCCTCTTCCCTCTTCCGTGTTCCGTGTTCCGTTGACTGCCGGAGGCACCGGGACTCCGCTCAGGGCTTCATCCCCCCGGGAGATCCTCTCCCCAGCCTGCCGTCCGTACCGGTGCCGCCTTCCGTCCCCTCCGCCCGGGGATGCCCCTCGACTTGACCTCAGGCCCCTCCCCCTCAATCCTTTCGGACCCGTTAGCCCGCCCCTCACCGGGGGGCGGGGGGATGGCTCCGGATGGAGGAGTGTCCGCTGGCGCCTGCCGCCGCCCATTCACGGGCGGGGAGAACCGCATGAGAGACAGCTTCCTTGAAATGGCGAGATCCCGCGGATCTTTTTTGGGCCGGGACGTCCTGGTGGTGGTCCCCAGCTGGCCTGCCCTTGCCGAATACCGGGACGCGATGCTCAAGGCAAGCCGGGGAGGGGCGGTGCTTCATCCTAACGTCACCACTGTGGACGCCCTGGAGAGGGAGCTGGCCCGCGACGTGGGCGGAAGGCCCGCCGACCGCTGGCAGGAGGCCTTCCTCATGGGCTCCTTCGCGAGGGAGCTCATGCCGGTCCTGGGGCTCGCGGGGTACGGGGAGGACGGGCTCGCGGACGATCTGGTCTCCGATCTGGCGCGGGAGCTCTCCGACGGCATAAAGCGCATCCGTCTGGCCGGCGTCCCCTGGGACAGGGTGAGGGAGCTGGAGCCGAAGGCCCTGGCCTGGAAGGTGGCCGAGCTGGGCGAGAGGCACGAGAGGTGGCTGGCGGAGCAGGGAGCCGAGGACCGGGAGGGGCGCAGGCGGAGGATCCTGGACGGTCTCGTTGGCGGCGGGCTGAGGTTCGGGGCGCTCGAGGGGGTAAGGAAGGTGAGGTTCCTGGAGTTCAGGAGGCTCTCGCCCTTCGAGGCGGACCTGGCGAAGGCGCTGGCCGTCGGCCGCCAGGTGCTCCTATCCCTCTGGGTCCCCGAGTGGGCGACGAACGAGATTGACCGCGTGCGGGCGGGGGAGCTCAAGAGGCGGCTCATAGAGGATCTGGAGGAGACGGCCCCCGATGGGCTGGAGGCGGAATTCAGGGATCCGGGCCTCGAGGACTTCCTGTACGCCGACGAGGACGGGACGAGGCTTGTCCGGGACGTGCCTGCCCCCCTGAGGTACGCGGCCGCGAACCTCTTCGGCCCCCCCCCCAAGTCCCCCCCGCCCCCTGCGGGGGGGAGGATCAGGATCGTCAGGGCCCCCAACCCCTACATGGAGTGCGAGAACGCCGTGAGGCTCGCCAAGGCGCTCGCGGCGGACGGAGCTGACCCCTCCAGGATCGCCGTCGTGGTCCCGGGCATGGAGCGGTTCAGGCCCATGCTGGAGGACTGCGCCCGCCGCCTGGGGACGGCTCTCGCCTTCCCCGGGGGGGAGCCCCTCGACCGCTCCGGCCCGGCCCTGGCGGTGCGGGATCTGCTGAGCCTCTTCGGGTCCGTCTGGGAGCGCAGGCGGGTGGCGAGGCTCCTTCTGAACCCCTGCTTCTCCTTCGGCTTCACCGAGTCCCCCCTGGAAGCCCTGAGGACCTCGGGGCTCGCCGACGACCGCGCCGGGGCCGGCTTCGCCGACCGGAGGGAGAGGTGGGCGGGCGATCCGGTCATGGCCGAGGTGACGGCCCGCGTGGGGGAGCTGAAGGCGCTGGAGGGGGAGCTCTCCCGCGCCGCGTCCTCGGGTGGCTGGGGTGCCTTCACGGAGGTGTTCCGCAGGGCGCTTTCGGACTTCGGCTGGGCGACCGACCGGGCACTGGAGGGCGCGGGAACCGCATGGCGCCGGGACGGGGGCGCTCCTGGCGGGAAGGGCCGGGCCCGCCCCGCCGTCCTGGATGGGGAGCCGGGCGATCCGGGCTTCCTGGACCGCCTGGAGCGGACTGCCGCGGCCGACATCGCGCGGGACAAGGCCGCGAGGGACTGCCTGGCGGGTGTCATGGACGAGCTCTGCGCCGCCCTCGCGGCGGCTCCCCCTGAACTCGCCCCGGAGCCGGGCGTGCCGTCCTTCAGGAGATGGCTCGCCAGAGCGACCTCCGGGGTCCAGGTTCCCGATCCGGCGAAGTCCGCCGCCTCCGGCATGATCAGGATCTTCCCATACTACGGAATCCACGGGTGCTTCTTCGAGGCGCTCTTCCTCCTGGGCCTGAACGAGAAGGGCTACCCCACGGGAAAGGCCGAGGGCGCCTTCTGGCCCAGAGCCTTCAGGAACGGCTTCAAGAGATACCGCTCCGGGAGATCGCTCTGGACCGACGCGGCCGAGAGGTCCCGGGAGGAGGAGGAGACCGCAGCGGCCGCCTTCGCCCAGACGAGGCTAGCCTTCGTCATGTTCTCGGCCAAGACAGACGACGGCAAGGACGCCCTCCCGTCCGCCCTGGTGGAAAGCCTGATCGCCCTGTGGCCGGGAAAGGACCCGGGGGCGGAGGACGGCGGGGACGGCGTCCCGGGCGGGGGCGGGGATCCCGATCCCTGGGCCGCCGCCGGCAGGCTCCGGGTCGAGGCCATGGGCAGCCAGGTGCCACCCCCCGCAGGGCTTCTGGCCAGCCACGAGGAGCTGAGGCTCCACCTGCTGGGGCTCGGCGGGGAAGGTCGCGCCGAGGGTCTGAGGCGGGCAGGGCCCGCCCGGGCCGGAAGGCTCGAACCCCGGGGGGCGGTCGCCGCCCGCCCTCCGCTGGACAGGGTCCCGCCCGAGACCGTGCGGCTCTGGCTGGACTCCCTCCGGAAGCACGATGGCCTGCCGGTGGTGAACGTGACGACCCTCGCCGGCGCCTCCAGGTGCCCCAGGAGGTTCTGGTACGGGAGGATTCTCCGCATAGGGCACGTCCCCGAGGCCCCGGCAGAGTGGGGCTCCCCGGACCAGGGACAGTTCATGCACGACGTGCTCTTCAGGTTCCTCTCGGACGTGAAGGGGCGAAAGCCGGGCGAGGCCAAGGAGATGGGGCTCCTGACCAAGCAAAGGCTCGCGGCGACCGTGAAGGCGGAGGCGGCGGTGCTGAAGAAATCCACAGTCGCGCTGGGGAGGATGCCCGTCTTCCGGGACATGCTGCGGAAGACGGGGTACGCGCTCGTGGGCTGGCTTGACCGCCAGGAAGGCTTCAGGGACCGGGAGATCATCCGCCTGGAGTGGGACTTCGGCCCCCCCCGCGCCGTGAAGGCTCCGAGGGCGGGCACCGCGGGGGCAGCGAGGGGGGGGGCGGCCGCCGCGAAGGGCGGGATCGGGGCCGATCCTCAGGGCGGTCCCCTCCTGATCGAGAGCGCCAGGGGCCCGTTTCTGCTGGAAGGTCGGGCCGACAGGGTGGACCGCCTGGAAAACGGCGAGATCCGGGTTATAGACTACAAGCTCAGGCATTCCAAAGTCTTCGATGCGGACAGGAAGGCTGCGGGGGATGCCGCCGCCTGGTCTCCTCCTGCCCCGGGACTGGGTCCGGTCATGAGGCCCCTCGGCATCACCAGATCGCACCTGCAGCTGGTGGCTTACCGCCTGGCGGCTGGGCAGGAGCTGGCCGGCAGGGCCGGCTCCTCCGCCGAGTACGAGTTCATCTTCAAGGGGATCTCCACGCCGGAGAGGATCGCGGCCGACCCGGGCTCCACCGAGACCCTCGCCGCCGCCTGGGAGAACCTCCTTGAGGGCTCCATTGAGCCCCTGGAGGGTGTGACGGACACCCTCGAGTGCCAGCGCTGCCCCTTCCTGAGGCTATGCGACAGGAGCCTGTGAGGTCCGCCCCCCGGCTTCCTGCAGGCTACTGGCAGGTTCCGGGCGGCTGAGGCGGGGGGCCGGGCCGGGAGGGGAGGGGAGGTGGGCCGGGTCCGGGAGAGGCCGCGGGGGTTCCGGAAGGTGCCGGATGTTCCGGAAGGGAGGCGGACATTTTTAATGAAGGGAGGCGGACACTTTATAATAAGGTGTTTCGGATGCTCCTGGTAGGGTCCGAACCCTTTCGGTCGGGGTCACGGGAAGGCGGGGCAGGGCGGGCAGGGCCGGGAGAAGGTGGGGCAGGGCTGCCGGGGATTTGAGGGCTGAGGGCTGGGCTGGGCAGGGCTGGGCTGGGAGAAGGCTGGGCAGGGCGGTCGTCAATCGGAAGGGGCCGCCGAATCAGGATTTTTCGGTCGTGTCATTCGAAGCTCCGTTAGTATGTGAGAGGGCCGCCTGTTCTGAATTAGACTCGCTGTCGGAACGAAAAGATTAGATCGCCCGATCAGAATTTGGGACGGGCTTTGGTTCGGACGCTGGCGAGATGCGGGGCGAGGGACGGTGGCGCGGAATTCAGCGCCGGGAGGGTTTCCAGGATGGGGGAAGACAAGTTCAACGAGTCCCAGGAGAGGGTGGTGGCCTCCGACATGAACCTCTGCGTGACGGCGGGGGCGGGGAGCGGCAAGACCAAGACCCTGGTGGGCTACATCGTGAACTGGCTGGAGCGGGGCTTCGACAGGCAAGCCGGGCTCCCTTCCGGGAGCTCCGGCGGCAGGGGGGCCGGGGGGTGGCTTTCCAGGCCGAGCGTGGCCAACGTCCTGGCACTGACCTACACCGAGAAGGCCGCGGGCGAGATGCGCTCGCGGCTTTCCGACGCCATGCGCGGGAGGCTTGCCGACGCCGAGAGGACCAGGGCCCGCGAGGCGAGGAGGGATCCAGGCGAGCGCGACGCGAAGGCGTATGCCCGGGCGCGGGATCTGTCCCTCTTCTGGTCCGAGGAGATCCGGAACATGGCCCTGAGCGAGATAGGCACCATCCACGGCTACGCTTTCTCGCTGGTGAGGAGGGCCGGCTGGTCCCTGGGGCTCCCCAGTACCCTCATCGTGGATCCCGGCAGCGGGGACGGGGATCTGATGGAGGTGATCCATGATCTCCTGCACGAGAAGGACAGGGATCTCCTGTGGATCCTGGGGCGCGTGCCCTTCTCCTCGGGGTCCCCGGACGGTGCGAGCCTGACTTCCTGGCTGAGGGAGATGACACGGAGGACCGACGAGTGGGGCCTGGACGGGCTTTCCCCCGGAAGGGACGTGGACATGTCCCCCCTGAACTCCCTACTGGACGCCGTGGAGGACAAGGCCGGTAAGTTCTTCGCCGCGGCGGGGAATCCCGGCTTCCTTTCGACCAAGGGTCCGGATGCTCGCATGGCGGTCCAGGAGGCCCTGTCGGTTTTTTTGGAGGAGTTCGCCGGGTTGAGGGCCGGGCTCGGATGGCTCGCCTACGGGTCCGGATGGTCCGTGGCCGAGGCGGAGTCCGGAACGTCCGGGGCGGCAGGGAAGTCCGGAACGTCCGGCGGGGACGGGACGGCGGGGGGGCCGCAAGGACGCCCCGGGGACGGAACAGCCGCATCGGGGGAGCTTGCGGCCTATTGGGGCAGGGTTGTCTCGGTCCTCAGGGGTGTGGGCTACACGCAGAACGACAAGGCCAACGGCCGTTACCGCGACCAGATGGAGAAGCTCCTGGAAGCCATTTCGGCCCTGCTGTCCGAGTGGGACGCCCGGACGGTCCGCGTCGCCCTCTCCCGGCTGTCGGGGAAGCTGGGGGATCTCTCGTTCGCCAAGAGGAGGGCTCGGGGATCGGTCATCTTCAGCGACATGCTGCTCCTCGCCCGGCAGATCCTGAGGGAGCGCCCGGAACTGAGGGCCGAGGAGAGCGAGCGCTGGAAGCTCGTGGTCGTTGACGAGTTCCAGGATACCAACCGCCTTCAGGCGGACACCCTGGGCTACATCGTCCAGGGCATGGGGGGAACGGGGGGGGACCCCGGAGCGGCGGACCGGATCGGTCGGGGCGGCAAGGTCGGCGGAGCATCTGTAGCCCGTGCCTCCGGCAGTGGCCGTACCGCCGTCTTCGGCGGCCGGGTTCAGGAAGACGTTGGCGGCCGGGTTCAGGAAGACGTTGGCGGCCGGGTTCTGGAAGACGTCGGCGGCCGGGTTCAGGAAGACGTCGGCGGCCGGGTTCAGGGAGATGTCGGTGAAGGGACGGGCGGCGGTCCTTCCGCCGGAGGGGCGCGGGGGGGCGGCCCGACACCCTTCTCAGGGATAGACTGGAAGAAAGCCCCCAACGGCATAAGGGTCTTCGGAGACCACAAGCAGTCCATCTACCGCTTCCGGGGGGCTGAGCCCGGGGTGATGACGGATCTGGAGGACGCCCTCGGCAAGGCTGGGAAGGGTCGGGGGGGGGCGCTGACCCTGGACACTAACTACCGCACCACGGACACGCTCATAAGCTTCTTCAACTCCTACTTCGGGGAGGCGATGCCGCGCTACGACGTCCAGAAGCACGCGAGGGAGGCCGTCTCCGAAGGACCGGGGGTGACACTTCTCAGGATCCCCAAGCCCCAGAAGTCTCCCTACCCGAAGTGGGCTCTGGCGGAGGGGCTCATACCCCCCCCCCTGCCGGACACCACGGGATGGGACGGGGTCCGTACCGAGGCCCGGATCCTGGCGAGCTACCTGAAGGACCTCTTCGCGGGAAGGGAGGGCGTCCAGGTCTGGGACGAGGACTCCGGATGGCGGGCACCCCGCTACGGGGACTGCGCGGTGCTCATCAGGAGCAGGACCCACGCCGCGGCCTTCGAGGAGGCCCTGACGGAGGCGGGCATTCCCGCCTGGACCGTGAAGGGCGAGGACCCCTTCTCCTCCCGTGTTGCCCGGGGCCTGGCGAGCTTCTGGCTGTCCATGGTGGGGGTCGATCCGGACCTCAACCTGGCGGCGGCCGTCCTCTCGCCCCTTGGCCCCGTCTCCGAGAATGCCCTGGAGGCCCTCTGCCTTGACGGCGGAAGACACGTCTCTATCTCCAGCTACTTCAGGGACGGAAGGCCCTTCCCGTCCGGCCGGCTTGAGGCCGGGGACCTCCGTAACCTTGAGAGGATGAGGTCAGTCTGGCTGGCTCTGAGCGGATCTGCCCTGAGGAGGCCTCCCGGCGAGACGATGGAGCTTGTGGTCGAGGGACTGGAGCTTGTGCCTCTGATCTTCGCGGCGGGTGCCGGTCCGGACGTGGCGGGAACGGACGGGGAAGAGCGCGGGGAAGGCACCGGGGAAACGGGCACCGGAGGTTACGGAGGTTCTGTTGCCGGAGCTGGCGAGGGATCGGAAGCTGGAGGATCGGGTGTCGGACGGGACGGAGGATCGGGCACTGAAGGTTCGGGCACCGGAGCTGAAGGAGGAAGGGGTGCCGGAGCTGGCGGAGGACGGGGTGCCGGAGGTGGCATAGGGTCGGGTGTCGGAGGTGGTGGAGGAACGGACGATGCACCCGAGGGGGCGGGGGATGAGGGATCGGAGCCGGGGCCGGAGGGCGGCGGGTACCGGTTCGGCGACAGGGACGAGGACTGGGAAAGCGACTGGGAAGCTGTCCCCCCGGCAGGGAGCGGAGGCTGGGAACGCCCCAGCCGGAGGGCCCCCTCCAGAGTGAGGTCGGCGGCAGGAGCGGGGGGGACGGCTCCTGGTGGGGCCGGGAAGGTGCCGGGCGGTAGGGGTACCGGTGGCGTGGCCGCCGGGACGCGGCACGGCTCTGCGGAGAATGCGCCCGATGGTCCTGCGGAGATTGCGCCCGTTGGCGGGGGAAGGGCCGGTTCCTTCGTTCCGGAGGGGAGCTGCGGGGGGGCCGATGGGGTCCGCGCCCTCCAGGAGGTCCTGGGCCTGGTGAAGGCACTGCCGATCTTCGATCGCTCTTCCCCCAACTCCCCCTCGGATCTGGTGGAGGATCTGATGGCCGCCGACAACAACACCGGAGAGGGCGTCCCCGAGGAGTCTGAGGATGCCGATGGGGAGGACTCCGGGAAGGACGGCGGTGCCCCGGACGCCGGATCGCTCAGGGACGGGGCGGTGAACATCATGACCATCCACCGCTCCAAGGGTCTCGAGCGCAGGGTGGTGGTGGTGCCCCAGGCCCACGTGCCCGATCGTGCCAGGTCCAAGTCGCTTCTTATAGGCGACGGGGGAGAGCTTGCCTTGAAGTTCGTACCGGTCGGCGGCTCCGGCGTCACCACGGGTCCGCAGTACGGGGAGCTCCGGAAGGAGGATCTCGCGAAATCCCGCGAGGAGCACTTGAGGATATTCTACGTGGCGGCCACCCGCGCGAGGGATCGCCTGGTTCTCGTCGGTGACTCAATAAGGCCCCAAACGTACAAGCTGCTCAAGGCCGACTGGGAATCGGGCGCCGGCGGGGGGGGCGCTCCCGTCTCCGGTCGTTCGGAGGAGTTCGACAGGTATGGCTGGCTCCACCACCTGGAGAGCTGGCCTCGGAGGTCCGGGCATCTGGAGCTGCGGGACGCCGGTCCGGAAAGATACTACAAAGCCTGGAACCCGCCGGACGCTCCTGCTGTCGGCGGCCATGCCGGGATCGGGAAAGCCGGGTCGACAGGGTCCGGGATGGCTGGGGCATACGGGATCGGGAAGTCCGGGTTGGCAGGGACAGAAAAGGCTGGGTCGGAAGGGATAGGGAAAGCCGGGACTACTGGGACCGGGAAGGGCGGGGCGGAAGGGTCCTGGAACGCCGGGACTGCGGTACCTTCGTCCCCTGCCGATGGCGGGGGGGAGTTCCGCCCGGCCATGATAGACCCGCTCCCTCCCACCGGGGCCTGGACGGGCACGGTCACGAGCTACGCCCGCTTGCTGGCAGAGGGCGAGGGTGCGCTGAGGAACTCCAGGCGGGATGTCGGCGCGAGGGTTGCCGACCCCTGGGGCAGGTACGCCGGTGAGGGGGGGGACGCTCTGGACGACCCCGTGTCCTCTGAAGGCGCCAGGCTCGACAAGGCCGGCGACATGGGAGTCGCCGATGGCGTCGCCGGGGGAGCCGAGCCCCCTGCGGGAGCTGCTCCAGCCGGGGATCCCGGCCACAGGGAGCAGGGGATCATAGTGCATGCCATCCTGGAGTCCACAGACTTCGCGTCCGACCTGGAGTCCTACCGCGCCGCCGTTAGGAGGGCCGCCGATGCCAACGGCATCGCGCTGAGCGATGTGATGGAGGATGAGCTGGCCGGCCATGCCCTCCGTTTCCAGGAGAGCCGCATGGGTCGGGAGGTCCGCGAGGCCCTTGAGGCTGGCCGCGAGGTCTGGAGGGAGTGGCCTTTCTGGTTCAGGATGGAGGACGACGGGCTCGGGCGAGGGCCGGTGACCCTCTCGGGGGTGGTGGATCTCTTCTACGTGAACTCCAGGGGGGAGGGGGTGCTGGTGGACTACAAGCTTTTCCGGCCCCGAGACGCCGCCTCCTACGACAGGCAGGTGGAGATCTACGCGAAGGCGCTGCGGAGCGCCACCGGGTTTGCGGGAACCGTAGTTGCGGAGCTCCGCTACTTGACCGAGAAGGAGTAGGCAGGAGATGGGAGGCCGGGTACGGAGCCCGGGCGGGCCAGGGAGCTTGCCGGACCCGGAGCCAGTTAAGTCTCGATGGGGTCAGCCTGAGCCGTTGAGGATCAAGGGTTGGGGCGGCCGGATATGATGTTGGTCGGTCGGAGCCGGTGATGTTCAATGTTCGGCATGGCCAGTGAAGATGACGGTAATCAGGAGCCTGTGAGGTTCAATGGTTGGCGGAGCCAATGAAGATGACGATCAGCTGGAGCCTGTGAGATTCAATGGTTGGAGGATTAAGTGAAGATGACGGTAAGCCTGAGCCAATGAGGATCAATGGTCATATTATCCAGTGAGGATGACAGTTAGCCGGAGCCTGTGAGGTTCAATGGTCGGCGGAGCCAGTTATGATGTTTGTCAGCCTGAGCCGGTGAGGATCAAGGGACGGAGGGGACAGTTGAGATGACGGTTAGCCGGAGTCTGTGAGATTCAAGGGTCGACGGAGCCAGTTATGATGTTTGTCAGCCTGAGCCAGTGAGGATCAAGGGTCGGAGGGGACAGTGGAGATGGTCCAAATCCCGGAAAGGGCCAAGACAGTGGCCGAGCTCTGAGTTGAGTTCGCGGACTGAGCCGGAAACAGTGCTGGGTCCTGGCAGGAAGATGGCCGACCAGGGCTGGATTGTTTCTCGAAGTCCGTGACACAGGCTTGGGCGTTCTCCACGCGCTTTAGGTTCTTTCGGTTCCTGGCTTTGCCGTGACGGCCGCAACGGAAAAGGCGCTTCCGGGGAGTCAGGAGTTCCGGCTTCCGCCGAAGGTGTGGTCAGGAGTTGAGAGCAAACCCTGGCGGGAGGAGTGGAATGCAGGAGATTGGCGAACAAAGGGAGAAGATCGTTCTGAAGCCGGAGGTTCTGTGGAGAGGGACAGGAGCTTCAGGGGCCTGAGCATTCTGGTGATGAGGGGAAGTCTTGGGGAGGCCTCACGGAATGATGGTGTCATTTGGAGATACCGGACGGGCGGGACATGAACGCTGAATCTGGGGAGCGTCCGGGTCTGGGGAAAGAGTCAAAAACTCTGGGGACAGGGCAATCTAATCCGGGGGCATGGCTATCTAATCCGGAAACAGGGCAATCTATTCCGGGGACAGAGCCATGCAATCCGGGGACAGCACTTTATAATAATGATGTGGAGCCTTTATGTTTGAAGTCAGACTTCCTGTGTCAGGTCTGGGTAGTCGGACTGGGGAAGGGCCAAGGGAAGGGATGAGTCTGGCCGGGCAGGGCAAGCGAGGAGGGCCCGGCACGGGGTGAGGGGTTGTATTAAGGGAGGTTCCCGGCTGGCAACGTATATTGAGCAACGGCATGTTGACCTGGAGTGAAGGGTTTTTCTTGATAATACGGGTATTTGGAGTTTCTGGTTAGCCGGTGGTATGGCCTGCGAGGGAGTTCCCGGGACAGGAGCAGGCGGGGGAAAGGCAGGATTCCGTTGGAAAATGGTGACACTGTGTCCTGGCAGGCGGGATGGATTGCTGCGGAGGCGGGGGTGGAGGTGTCAGTTGCCTGGGATAAGGTGCCGGACGCGGGCGGTTGGGCCGGTTGAAGGTCGGAAGGGAATTGAGCTGAAGCAACTGGGTTGAGGGTTTGCTCGGAGAAGGGTCAGCTGGTGAAGGGGGCGGCAGAGGGTCAGCTGGTGAGGGTGGCGGCAGAGGACCAGCTGGTTAGGTGTGGCGGCAGAGGGTTCGAAAAGGTGGCAGAATCGGGATT
>JAISEQ010000453.1 GCA_031264045.1 Deltaproteobacteria bacterium | reverse complement strand
CCCCCCCCCCCCCCGCCCCGCCCGTGCCCGGTTTCCCCCCCTCCCGACTCCGCCATTCCCAGGTTTCCTCCCCTCCCGCCTCCGCCATTTCCAGGTTTCCTCCCCTCCCGTCTCCGCCATTTCCAGGTTTCCTCATTCCCGACTCCGTCCTGTCCGGTTCCCCTTTCCCGATTCCGCCAGGTCCCGTTCCGGCTCCCCCCTCTCCCGCCTATCTTAACATTCCGCACCCCGCCTCCGTCCGCGCTTCCGGCGCACTGTCCCGTCCGCCCCGCCTCCCGGCTCCGCCCGGTCACCTTTCCGCCGCCCCCATTTCTTCCTGCCCTGACCCGCTCTGCTCCCGACCCCGTTGCGGGCGGCCCCGCTCCGGGCTCCGAACCGGTCCCGCCTCGTCTTTTCCCTCCCGGATTGTCAAGCCCGGAGCGGGTCGAGGGCGCCGCATGCTCATGGCCCGGCCCTTGCATGGGCCAGCGCCTACACCGGTTTACAAACATGGTTTCGAGTGATAATATCTTTGCGGCCATCGGCCACGGCGCGAAAGGAGCGCCCGGCGCGCGACGCCGGGCTGGACGGTCCCGCAGGCAAGGCGCTCGCCGCGGAGAGGGGTAACGCATGCGCGTAGTCATAATCGACCGGGAACCCGAGTTCCTGGCGCCCCTCGTAAACGAGCTGGAGGGCGAGGGCTTCGAGGTCACCGTTGCCGAGAACATCCCCGCCGCCCTGGCCTTCATCAAGCTAAAGAGCATACAGTTCCTCGTGGCCGACAGCTCGGTCCTGGTCGACCATTCGCTGGGGAGCGAGGTCCTGCGCCAGTACCCGCTGACCCGGCTCATCGTCCTCGCGGCGCACCCCTCCCTTCTGGGAATGATAGAGTCGATAAGCCGGGGCATCACCGACTACCTTCCCCGCGAGGCGGAGTCCTTCGGGGAGCTGGTGGACACCATACAGGACGAGCGGGAGCGGCTCACGCGCTGGCAGCATGCGCTTCTGAGCCCCCTGTTCGCAAGGAAGGGCTAGGGGTGGCGCGGCGCCTCGCGTTCCGGCGGCCGGCCGACAGGACGCCTGGGCAGGTGGCCGGGCCCGGGGGCACACTCGAATATGGCAGTTGACACAGAGAGACTTCATAAGCTTCTGGAACAGGCGAGCCTGGACCTGGTGATGCTCTCCCAGGACGATCTCGTGGAGGTCAGCTCCATCCTGGGAACCGTCGAGAACCTGGGCCGGGAGTTCGTCGAGTTCGAGTCGGAATGGCCCCCGCGGGTCATCAACAGCGTGAAGTCTCTCCTGAAGGCCGTGATCCGGGACGAGGTCCCGGAGAAGGTCGGCTACGCCATGGATCTTGCCGGCGAGGGCGTGACGCTTCTCCAGGAGCTCTCCCGCGCCCTCCCGGCCTCGGCGGAGCCAGCGGGGGACATCCAGGGCTTCCTGAGGCGCTCCGCGGAGCTGACCGGCCAGGACTTCACCGCCCCCCCGCCTCCGGAGGGAGCCGTCCCGAAGCGGGAAGCCGGTTCCGTCGCGGGGCATGCCGGCGGGTACCCTGCCGGGTCCGGGCCGGCCCCGGGCGAAGCCCCGGGATCCGGGGGAGCAGCCGGGCCCTCTGAAGCCTCCGGGTCCGTATCCGCCCCAGGGGACGCCGCTCCCGCCCCCCACGGGGAGGCCGCGCTCCAGGAGGAGCACGGCCCTGACTGGGAGGACATCGACAAGGGCTGGGGAGAGGACGACGCCGCTGCCGGGGCGGGGGATGTCCCCGGCATCGGCCGGGAGGCCGGGGGGGGCGGTGTTCTCGGTGCCGGTCCGGAGCACTTTCCTGAGGAAGCACCCGCCGGGGAAGCTGCCCGGGAAGGCGGCGCGGCTGCGGTCGCCCCCGGCGCGGACGCTGGGGGAGGGGCGGGGGGAACGTCTCCCGGCTCCCTGTCGGCCGGCGCCGCAGGCGGCTCCTCTGGCTCCTCGGGTGAGGACGGTCGGGAGAAGGACTCCTCCGCTGCGTCCGGGGAGGATGACGGCGGGGATTCCGGCGAAGCTTCCGGCGCGGGAGGCGCGGGAGATGAGGTTTCCGACGGCGGGGGTTCCGGCGAAGCTTCCGGCGCGGGAGGCGCGGGAGATGAGGTTTCCGTCGGCGGGGATTCCGGCGGAACTCCCGATGCGGGAGATGAGGTTTCCGTCGGCGGGGATTCCGGAGAAGCTCCCGATGCGGGAGATGAGGGTTCCGTCGGCGGGGATTCCGGAGAAGCTCCCGGCGGGTCCGGTGAGGGCGCCGTCGCGGAAGGGGAAGGTGCCCCGGCCCCGGTCCCGTCCGGACATGAGCCTCCCGCGGAGTCGGGCGGCGTCCCGGTCGACGGCGCGACGGATCCGGGGAGCTCCCGCTCCGCCTTAGGGCCCGCCCGCGAGGTCTGCTTCATACGGCGCTCCAGGCCTCCGGGGAAGCCCACCGCCGAGATCTTCAGCCAGAACATGGTCCAGGCGCTGGAAAACCTGCAGATGAAGCTTGTCGCGGTGGAGCAGAAAACCGATCCGGTCCCAGCCATGAACGAGTGCATCCCGGAGTTCAGGACCATCCAGGCGGGCTTCAGCCTGCTCGACCTGGACTCCCTGACCAGGCTCACCGCCGACACCGTGGCCCTGATGGACTACGTGGTCTCTGAGCAGGTGCCCCACTCCGCCCAGGTGACTGACATCCTCCTGAAGGCCCTGACGTACCTGATCGGGGGGGTATCGACCATGGCCGTGAAGGATGACGGGGCGGGCTGGGACATAGCCCCCGCCTGGAGCGAGGAGGACCTGAAGGTCCTGAGGGACGATCTGTGGGACGCGCGGCAGGGCATGCTCGCGCCGGAACCGGCCCAGGCGGTCCAGACCTCCTCCGGGGCCTCCAGGGGCGGGAAGCCCAAGAAGCTGGGGGAGATCCTGGTCGAGAAGGGACTCATCTCCGAAGGGGACCTGGGAGGCCTGATCCAGGCCCAGAAGACCGCCCGCAACGTGCGCCTGGGCGAGATCCTGGTGGAGGAAGGCCTCATAACCGATTCCGAGCTCATGGAGGCGCTGGACCTCCAGGAGAAGGAGGGCGGGGCCAGGCGCATGGGGGAGATCCTGGTCGCCATGGGGAGGCTCGACCACGAGCACGTGGAGAAGGCCCTGAAGCTCCAGGAGAGCCGCAAGGAGACTAAGCTCGGGGAGATACTCCTCCAGCAGAAGATAGGCGCCCCGGAGAAGGTGGCGGCGGCGCTGCGGGAGCAGAAGCAGAGCGAGTTCTCCTCCCTCTCCGGCCAGCCCCAGGGCCCCCACACGGTGAAGGTCGAGACCCAGAAGCTGGACGGGCTCATCGACCTGGTGGGGGAGCTGGTCATCACCCAGTCGCTCGTCACCTCCAACGAGTCCGTGAAGCACCTGAAGGAGCAGAAGTTCAACAAGGACCTGGCCCAGGTCTCCAGGATAACCTCGGAGCTCCAGCGCAACGCCATGAGCCTCAGGATGGTGGTCATAAAGAACACCTTCCAGAAGATGAACCGCCTGGTCCGCGATCTGTCCCACAAGTTCGAGAAGGACATAGAGTTCACCACCCAGGGGGACGACACCGAGATAGACCGCAACATGGTCGAGTCCATCTACGATCCCCTGGTCCACATGATAAGGAACGCCCTGGACCACGGCATAGAGCCCGCGGACGAGCGGAGGGCGGCCGGCAAGCCGCCCAAGGGCGCCCTGGTGCTGAAGGCCTACCACCAGGGCGGCAACGTGGTGATAGAGCTCTCGGACGACGGCCGCGGCCTGAACGTCCGGAAGGTCCAGGAGAAGGCCGAGGAGATGGGCCTCATCCAGCCCGGCGAGACGCTCTCCGTCGCCCAGGCCCACAGCATAGTCTTCCAGCCGGGCTTCTCCACCACCGACCGGGTGACCGAGATCTCCGGAAGGGGCGTGGGCATGGACGTGGTCCGGAAGTCCATCGAGACCCTCCGCGGCAAGGTGGACTTCACATCGGTGCCCGGCCAGGGCTCGAGCTTCGTGATACGGCTCCCGCTCACGCTCGCCATCATAGACGGCATGATCGTCCGCGTGGGCGACAACCGCTACATCCTCCCCACCATATCCATAAACGAGTCCTTCCGCCCGAAGCCCGAGGAGTACTTCACGGTCAAGAACCAGGGCGAGATGATAAAGGTGCGCGACAACCTCCTCCCCCTGGTCCGCCTGGACCAGATAGTGAACGTGGAGGGGGCCACCAGGGACCCCTCCGACGCCCTCGTGGTCGTGGTCGAGAACGAGGGGCAGCGCCGCTGCCTGCTCGTGGACGAGGTCCTGGGCAAGCAGGAGGTGGTAATAAAGTCCCTGGGCGAGCGCCTGAAGTACGTGAGATCCCTGGCCGGCGGCACCATCCTCGGGGACGGCCGGGTGGGTCTCATACTGGACGTGAACGGCCTTTTCGATTCCGTAGGCGGCGGCTTCGTCCCGTCGCGCTCCGGCGGGGCTCCGGCCGGCGGGGGGGAGGCCGACGACTGGGGCATGTAGCCCGCCCCGCTTTCCGGGACGCGGGGTCCGCCTTCCCGCCGGGGCCCCCCGCGGCGGGCTCACGGAAGGGGCTGAACCGGCGGCTTTCCGGATGCCGCCCCGGGGCGTCCCGTTCCCCGGTCCCGCGCCCGTCCGGGCTTTCCGGTCTTCCGACCGTCCGGCATTTCCGGTCCCGGCGTTCCCCGTACCTTCCCGGTCCGTCCGGGCGGCCCGGCCCGCCGGGCCTTCTTGAGTCCGTCCTGCCGCAGGGCCCCGCGGCTTCCGCCCGGTCCGCCGGGCGCCTTTCGGATCCCCGGCCGCCGCCGGGCGGCCCGGCTCCCCCGGGCCTTCCGCTCCGGAGACGCCTCCGTTTTCCCGGCTTTCCGATCTCGCGTCCCGCGCATCGGCGGTGTCCGTTTCCCGCGGCCTTCCGGGGGACGTTCCATTCGCCGGGGGGGCCCGGCTCCGGAGGTCACCCGCCTCCCTCCACCAATCCCCGTGCCGCCTGCGGCCCGGGCGCGCCTGCCCCGGCAGGCCCCCGTCCCGGCTTGACCTGTCACATGGCCCTTCCCGGCCCCTTCGGGCGATAATGGGGGGGCGCCTCCTGCCAGCCGCGGCCGCCCCGGCCTGAAGGGCAGGGCGGCACTTCTCCACAGAGGAAGTCATGAGCGAAGACCTGCGGGGCGCCAACGCCCTCACAATCGACCACTCCAAGGATCTGAAGTTCCTGAGCTTCGAGCTGGCGGGCGAGTTCTACGGCCTCGACATCCTGAAGATCCGGGAGATCAACGGGATGATGGACATAACGAGCGTCCCCCAGACACCCCGGTTCATGAAGGGGCTAATCAACCTGAGGGGCAAGGTCATCCCCGTCATAGACCTCCGGCTGAAGTTCGGGCTCCCGGAGGAGGCCTACACCGAGCGGACCTCGATAATCGTAATCGAGTTCCAGACCATCCACGGCCCCACCCAGATGGGCATCCTGGTGGACAGGGTCTCCGAGGTCATAACCATCAACGAGGCGGACATAGAGGCCGCCCCGGACTTCGGCTCCCGGCTCCGCTCCGAGTACATCAAGGGCATGGCCAAGACCAGGAACATCGTCCTCATCATCCTGGACATAGACCTCATCCTCACCGACGAGGATCTGACTTTCGGTCCCAGAGGCGTCGCCGAGGAGGAGGAAGAGGCCGAGGCCAAGCCCTAGGCCCCCCCGTCCGGGCCGCCGGGCCCGGTGCCCCGGGTCCGTACCTGGCCGCGCCGGGGCCCGGGACCTTCCCGGACTGTCGCTTTCCGTCCCGGCGGCCGCCCAGCCTTTCCCGCCGATGTCCCTGCCGGTCCGCGGGGACCTCCCCGTCTTCCGGCCTCCCCGGCCGCCGCCTCCCCGTCTTCCGGCCTTCCCGGCCTGACCTTCAGGTACTCCGGCCTTCCCGGCCTGACCTTCAGGTACTCCGGCCTTCCCGGCCTGACCTTCAGGTACTCCGGCTTCCCCGGCCGGCACCTTCCCGTCTTCCGGCCTCCCCGGCCGCCGCCTCCCCGTCTTCCGGCCTCCCCGGCCTGACCTTCAGGTACTCCGGCTTCCCCGGCCGGACCTTCTCCGGCCGTCGGCCTGACCTTCTCCGGCCGTCGGCCTGACCTGACCGACCGGACCTTCATGGTTCTCCGGCCTCCCCGACCGGACCTTCATGGTTTTCCGGCCTCCCCGGCCGGACCTTCCCCGGACGCCGGCCTTTCCGACCGGTACTTAAGGGTTCCCCGGCCTTTCCGCATGCCGTCTTCCGGGGGGCGCGTCCTGGGGGAGAGGCTTCGGCGGACGGGGGACTTGGGGACGCGGCGCCGTTTTCTTCCGGCATGGCAGGGCCGGGGACACGTGCGGGAGCGGGCAGGCCGCTTCCGGTCGGAATCCCGGTCGGCCGTCTTCCGAGGGGCGGGGCCCCGGGCGCCCTCGGAGGGGTCGGGCGCTCGGGCGGCCGCTTGATCCTGCGGGCACGTGCCCGGAGCCGGCAGGGAGCCGGCCGCGGGGAAGGCCTTCGAGAGATTCCGCTCCCTGCGAGGAGGTTCCATTTGAAAGACCACGGCACGCCCGAGGTGGTACACCGCCAGGATCACGGCTTCATGCCCCGCCAGCCGGAGCTGACGGACGCCGAGTACCAGACCATAGCCAACTTCGTCCACAAGGAGAGCGGCATAAACCTCCTGGACGGCAAGAAGGAGCTGGTCAGGGCGAGACTCTCCAAGCGCATAACCCAGCTCCAGTTCTCGGACTTCAAGACCTACTTCAAGTACGTTATGGGGGACGCGTCGGGGGACGAGCTCGTCTTCCTCCTGGACGCGCTCGCCACCAACCTGACCAGCTTCTGGCGGGAGCCGCAGCACTTCGACTTCATGTCCAGAACCTTCCTCCCGGAGCTCGAGCAGAAGCGCAGGAAGCCCGGGGGAGGAGGGCCGAGGCTCCGGATCTGGAGCTGCGCGTGCTCTTCCGGGGAGGAGCCCTACACCATCGCCATGGTCGTGATGGACAAGAGCGCCTACTTCGGGCACGGGGGGGACTTCAGGATACTCGCGACGGATCTCTCCACCAAGGTGCTCAACATCGCCAAGCGGGGGGAGTACGGACCGGAGAGCGTGAAGAACATCCCCCCCGCCGACCTCCACGCCTACATGAACAAGATCCCCCACGAGAAGGGAGGGGACCACTGGCGCGTGCAGGACGCCGTCCGGAGGATAGTTTCCTTCAGGCGCTTCAACCTCCTGGACCCCCTGCCCATCAAGCATCCGCTGGATCTGATCTTCTGCCGCAACGTCTTCATCTACTTCGACCGGCAGACCATAATGGAGATCGTGAACAAGTTCCACAAGACGCTGGAGCTCGGGGGGTACCTGTTCATCGGTCACTCCGAGAGCCTCTCGGGGCTCCAGCACTCCTTCCAGTACGTGGCCCCCTGCATCTACCGGAAGACCACCCAGTAGTGGGGGGAGGGGCGGGAAAGGGCCCTGACCTCCGCCGGGCCCGAGCCGGGGGAAGGTGGAGGACCTTGACAGGTTCCGGAGTTCCTGCCGGGACCTTAAGCGGGTCAGGAGTCCTGCCGGGACTTGCCGGGGTTCAGGAGTCCTGCAGTGACTTGCCGGGGTTCAGGAGTCCCGGCCGGGACTTTCAGCTGTTCCGGAGCTCCGGCCGGGACCTTTGGCGGTTCCGGAGCTCCGGCCGGGACTTTCAGCTGTTCCGGAGCTCCGGCCGGGACTTTCAGCTGTTCCGGAGTTCCGGCCGGGACTTTCAGCTGTTCCGGAGTTCCGGCCGGGACCTTTAGCGGTTCCGGAGCTCCTGTCGTGCCCGGCAGGGGGTCCGGGGCCGGAACCCGTCCGCCGATCCTCCCCTCGGCCCGGCGTTCAGTTTCCCGACCCTGCCGTCCTGGCAGTCTCGGGCCGTTCCCCCGCCCCGGCGGCCGGGGGCCGGACGCGGCCTTCCGCGGCGTCGCGGCAATCCTTTCAGCTTCAGGGAAAACTACCGAGGCAGTCCGAACATGGTCAAGGTTCTCATAGTAGACGACAGCGCCATCGTCAGGAAGATCTTCACCGAGCAGCTCTCCCAGGCCAAGGACATCCAGGTCGTGGGAGCTGCCCCGGACCCGTACGTCGCCCGGGACATGATAGTGAAGCTCAACCCGGACGTGATAACCCTGGACATAGAGATGCCGCGCATGGACGGGATCACGTTCCTGAAGAAGATCATGGCGCACCGGCCTCTCCCGGTCATCATCGTGAGCTCGCTCACGCCCAAGGGGAGCGCCATGGCCATGGAGGCTCTGGAAAGCGGCGCCGTGGAGGTGCTGGCCAAGCCGGGGGGCTCGTTCACCGTGGGCGAGATGGGCGCCCAGCTGGCGGACAAGATACGCGCCGCGTCGCATGCCCGGGTGATGAAGCGCCAGCCAGCGGGCGGGGCCATGGCCACGCGGAAGGCCATCACGGAGACCACCAACAAGGTGGTGGCCATCGGCTCGTCCACCGGCGGAACGGAGGCCCTGAAGGAGATCCTGACCCGCCTTCCCCCGGACACCCCCGGGATAGTCGTGGCACAGCACATGCCGCCCAACTTCACGAAGTCCTTCGCGGACCGCCTGAACGATATCTGCCGCATAAGCGTGAGGGAGGGCGCCCAGAACGACTCGGTGCTGCCCGGCACCTGCCTCATAGCCCCCGGCAACTTCCACCTGCTCCTGAGGCGCTCCGGGGCGAGGTATTTCGTGGAGGTGAGGACGGGCCCCATGATCCACCACCAGAGGCCCGCCGTGGATCCCCTCTTCAAGTCCGTGGCCAAGTACGCGGGCACCAACGCCGTGGGCGTGATCCTGACCGGCATGGGTTCCGACGGCGCGGACGGAATCAGGATCATGAAGGAGGCAGGGGCGAAGACCCTTGCCCAGGACGAGGCGTCCTGCGTCGTCTTCGGCATGCCCAAGGAGGCCATCAAGACCGGCTGCGTGGACAAGGTGGTCTCCCTCAGAAGCATGCCCCAGGCCATAATGGACCTCGTCTGAGTCCCTTTCGCGGCCCGGCCGCCCGGGAATCTCCGCCGGAGGAGACCTCCGGCGCGTACCCGGATCCCCGCCGGAGGGTTTCCGGTCCCTCAAGGGACCGGCCCCGGAGCGTTCCGGTTCCGGTTTCCCGGCCCCGGGCTGCCGCCGGGGCGCCGGTCGGCAGAAACGGCCGGCCCTTCCGCCCGGGCCCTTCAGACCGGGCGCCTTCCGCGCCCGGCATCCGCCCCAAGTTCAGCCTGCCTCCTCCCCCGGCCCGCCCTTCCGGCCGGGGGAGTTCACTCTGCGGGAACTGCGGTAGAGAGAGCCGCCGGAGCAAGACCATGGCCCGCAAAGCCCCCGATCCCGACACAGCCAGACCCGTCTCCCCGAGGCCTCGGGGTCCCGCCAGGGCGGTCCCCTCCGTGGCCGGAGGACCGGAAATCCCCACCGTGGCCGGAGGACCGGAAATCCCCTCCGTGGCCGGAGGACCGGAAATCCCTTCCGGAGCCGGAGGACCGGAAATCCCTTCCGGAGCCGGAGGACCGGAAATCCCTTCCGGAGCCGGAGGACCGGAAATCCCCGGCATGGCCGGAGTGGCGAAGCCCCCTTCCGGGAAACCCGGAACAGGGAAGCCACAGTCCGGTTCCCCGGCGAGGAAGAGGGCGGGCGGTAAGGGAGGCTGCGGGCCCCACCACCCCTGCCTGGATCCCGAGAGCGGCTTCTACCGCGAGGAACACTTCGAGCTCTCCCTCCAGTACGAGATGGACAGATCGCTTGAGGCCGAAAAGCCCCTGGGGCTCCTGGTCGTCTCCTTCGAGGGCGGGCTTCCTGGCTTCTTCGCGGAGTTCCTCCTGGGAAGGCTCCGCAGGATCGATCTCCCCTCCCGTCTCGGCCGGGGGGAGGCGGCGGTCATCATGCCCAGGATCAACCCCTCCAGGGCGGGCAGGCTCGTGGAGAGGCTGGGGCTTGACCTGGCCGCCGACGGACGGCTGCCCGGTGGCGTGATGCCCCGGTTCGGGGTCGCGCTGGCCTGGCCAAACGGCGTCATGACCTCCGAGGAGCTGCTCGTGAAGGCCAGGGAGTCCGCCGACACCGCCGCCGTCACCGCCGAGAGGCTCATGTCCGGCAGGGGGCCCTACTCGGAGGCGGAGACGGAGCTCGTGGCCGAGGAGAAGGAGACGCTCTTTGCTGGCTTCTCGCTTTTGAGGGGTCCTGATCCTTCGGGAGGGAAGGGCTAGTCTGGCCTTCCGAGAAGGCGGACGGGTCCGGGGAAGGGCAGGGCGTCCCTGGAAGGCGGACGGGTCCGGGGAAGGGCAGGGCGTCCCGGGAAGGGCCGGGGGGTCAGGACGGCGGCCGGGTGTCCTGGGGAGGGTTGCGATAACCAGTTCGGCTGAGTCTTCGGTGGAAGAATTCCCGCTCCTTCTGAATTTCAGCCGGCCCGGCAGGGATTTCGAGATCGGCATGGTGCTGAAGACTGCAAAAGGCCGAAGCTTGATTCCACTGCGAAAACCCCCCACTTGACCTTTCAGAGGCCAAAGTGCTTAGGCAAAAGTTGCGTGAAATGACG
>JAISEQ010000391.1 GCA_031264045.1 Deltaproteobacteria bacterium | reverse complement strand
CCGAGCCCAGGATCAGGACGGCCCCGCTCCTTCTGGCCCTGAAGCTCGCCAGATCGCGCCCGTGGTACCTCAGCCCGTCCTCCTGCTTGTAGGCCCAGTCGTGTTCCTCGTCGACTATCACGAGTTTCAGATCGCGGACCGGAGCGAAGACGGCGCTCCTGGCCCCCAGAGCCAGCCTGAGCCGCCCGCGGGCCAGGTTCATCCAGTGGTCGTGGCGTTCGCCGGCCGAAAGTCCCGAATGCAGCACCGCAAGCTTGGCCCCGGGAAGCGAGCTCTTGATCCTCGCCTCAAGCCCCATGGTGAGGGCTATCTCCGGGGTGAGCCAGAGGACCCCGCCTCCCCGCGACAGAACCCGGTCCGCGGCCCTCAGGTAGACCTCGGTCTTGCCGCTCCCCGTGACCCCGAAAAGGAGGAACCTGCCCGGACCTGAGGGATCCTGGCCCGCAGGCCTCTGGGCGGGGTCTTCCGACGGGCATCCTCCGGGATCTCCGGCATCCGCCGCCCGCTCCCGGTCCGCCACCCCGTCCAGGGCGGCGAGGACGGCCTCCAGGGCCGCCTCCTGCTCGGCCGTGAGGGTTTCGACGGGATTCCTCGGGAGATCCGGCGCCCTGGCGGGGTCGTCGCGGCAGATCTCCACGCGCTCCAGGACTGCCAGGCCCTTGGTCTGGAGCCCCTTGGCTATCCGCAGGGGATCCCTGAAGTAGTTCCTGAAATGCGACACCGGGGTGGGCGGCATCCCCTTGAGCCTCTCCCAGAGCTCGCGCTCCACCCTCCCCAGCCTCGGAAGCTCCCCGGGAGGGTCGGGAACGGGAGAGAGCACGTTCTCGAAGGAGAACCCGGTCCCCTTCCCGGACAGGCTGTAGAGGATCTTCACCAGCCCCTTCCTGGCAAGGGCCCCGAACCGCTCGGGAGCGCCCTTCTCCCTGAACGAAGAGAGCGGGACGGGCTTCGGATGCCCGGAAAGCAGAACCTTCAGGGGATCCGATGCGGGAAGCCAGGGGGCTGAGGCCGCGGCCAGGCCCGCCTCCGTAAGCGCCGCCTCCTTCACGATCCTGGGGGCCAGGCCCCCGGGGAGGATCTCGCGGACGCACAGGCCCACCGGGTAGCGGTAGTATTCGGACACCTGCCGGGCCAGCTCGGTCAGATCCTCCCCGAAGAGAGGCTCCTCCCTCACCACCGCCCGCAGGGGCTTCAAAGCCCCCCTGAAGCCCGTCCCCCCGGGCTCCACGCCCATGACGTAGCCCACCAGATCCCTTCCCGCGAAGGGGACCAGCACCGCCTGGCCGGTCTTCACCTCCATGCCAGTTGGTATGAGATAGCTGTAGATCCCCGGTACCGCCGCCTCCACGGCCACCAGGGCACAGGGCACGCCGGGCGCGTCCGGCACTTCTCGGGAACCGGGATGGTCCGGGTCTCCTGCCGCATCGCGAAGATCCGGGGGTTCCGCAGGCTCCCCGCCGATGTCACCCGCCGTGACGCCGAAGATCCCGGCGGCGGCTGGTCCGGCTCCTCCACCGCCGGCGTCCCCGCTTCCGGATGAGCTCCGGAAGAGGCCGCCAGGCCCCTCCGATTCGGGGGGAAGACCCCAGAGAGACCCTTCCAGGGGGTCCCCGGAGAAAGGGTCGTGAGGGTAGGGATCGCCCGACGCGGGATCGTCCGGAAACGGCTCGTCCGAGTCCGGATCGTCAGGGTAAGGGTCGTCCGGGTCGCAGTCGTCCTCGGCCCAGATGTCGCCGTCATCGGATCCGTCCCGGCCTGATCCGGGCGGAAACGGACCCTTTCTGGAAATCTCCGGGGCGGGACCTGCCGGTCGAGCTGGAGAAGAGGGCCCGGATAAGGACTTGGGGATGCCGCCGGGAGAGGCTGCGGGGATGCCGCCGGGAGAGGCTGCGGGGATGCCGCCGGGAGAGGCCGCGGGGAAGGACGGAGAATGACCTTTCGGCACGACGGCAGACGGGGCCGCCGGAGGCGGGTCTACGGCAAAGAGCCCCCGCGGGCCGGATGATCCCGGTATTGGAGGATTTAAGACCCCGCGCGGAGACGGTTCCGGCTTTCTCCGGGGCCGCCGCGGGCCGGACGCAGGTCCATCGCCGCTTCCAGCGGGAAACCCGAGCCGAAAGAGTCCGTTCGGTCGGGCATCGCTGCCGGATTGAGGACGCCGGCAGCCGGAACCGCCTCGGGTTACGGCGGATGGATCGGCCCGGGTAACGCCGGGAGGTAATTCATGTCCGGTCGGAGTCGGAACAGTCCCGTTTTCCGGACCGGACACCCCAGGAGGGTCCCCTCCAGCGGAGGCGGGCTCGCTTCTTGTCTTGTCTTTGTCGTCTCTCACGTTCCGATTATAGCATGAGACTATCCCAAAACTGATGAACGCGGCTTCATGCCCGAAAACTGCCGAACACCCCGATTCTGAGAGAGAACCCATGAAGGAGGGATGTCAAAGCCGAGGATCACAGGTCAAAGTTTTGTTTGACAACACACAAATTCCTTTTATTACTTTCATGCTAACTCAAATAAGTTGAAACAGAAAAATTATTAAGTTGAATTAATTAATATCATTTGAAATTAATAATTTAAATTATCTGAATAGAGTCCATAAGTTCATGCCTATTAAAAACAATGCTTCATATCTATATATGCAGAACAAGAATACTCACCAGGATCCGGTTCCCTAGATCTCAGATAATGTCTCATGTCATTTATAACATTACATCGTGATAAATAAACAAATAAATGTGATCTATCAATAAATTGATATTATATTCCAAAAATTGTATTGCTTTATTCTTCCAATAAAATATTGACTTATAGACAAGTCAGTAATTTCAGCGAACTTCAACGAACTTCAGCTGTTCGGAAATCCTGAAAATCCTGCCCGAACTGCCCGAACTGCCCGAACTGCCGAAAGAACACCCATAGGCAGTCGCTCAGGCACTTCCTGGAAATAACCCCTTCTCCTCCCCCATCTATCGTCCGGCACAGCGTTTCAGGTTTTTTTGCTTTTCCACGTCTGTCAAAACTGCACATGACCAGATGTAGCGCCTGAAGCTTAAGAGCGGCACTTCATCTTCCATAGAGAAAATTGCGCTACCCAGCCACATGCCCACAACATGACGTTGTTTCATGCGTAATCACGTGTTCTGACATACCGCATGATCGATAGAACACTATATATTGGCCATTCAAATATCAATCACCCTAGATAGCCTCACCAGAGCTACCCCCAAGTCGGACGACTTAAATAAAAAATCAACCCTCCTTTGACATATGATTTTTTCATTCATTTCGTTCAATTTATCACCATTTCGCTATATTTGTTCCAAATTAGCAGCCTGTCGAAACCGTTTCCGGACACTCCACGCCTCTTTTCGGTCCATTTGGCCCCTTTCTCCTCGGAAAGACCGTTTTGAAGGCCTAACCGCCCGTAAAACGGCTTCATAGGTTCCGATTTGACCGATGATAATCTGTCCGCCTCCCGCAAGTCCCGCAAGTTTCAGTTTAAAACGGGGGGGGGTTACCAGGTCGGCGGGCACGGGCGGGCCATGAGAAACTCAACGACACGCGAGAAAGGGACTTTCCCACGCTTCGGGGCGACAGACCGATCGGCTGCCGCCAAGACCGAATCGACAAGGCGATCTGGCCTGGAAGACCGGGGGACCGGACGTGATCACGGATCACGAAAATCACGATGGAACCCGCTTGTCAGTGGCTGACCGCGACAGGTGGCTCGGGACATTCAAACCCCAGGTGCCAGGCCGCCTGCAGGCTCAGGCCCCGGGGAGGCGAGAAATCCATAAGATGCCTAGGGTCCAGCCAGGCCAAGGCTGGAGTGCCGGGATGGCAACGAAGGCAACGAATGCCGGAAGACAGACGAGTTGGTGCGGCTGCTCCCGGACCTGGGGGAACAGGCAGTGTATCCTGAAAGGCCGTGACAGGAACCCGGCCATCGAGACTGCCATCGGCCTCGCGGCGTCCCCTCGCCGGATTCGGTTTTGAGACTTGCGGGTTCGACCGTCCACGGACGGAGGGGTTCCGGCAAGCATCGTGTCCTGTGGCACTGTTCGAGAGGCCAGAACCAGGAGGTACGGCGCTTGCATATTCTTGTGAAATACAATATACTTTATTGTCTGTCAGCTTTTCAAAGCTGAGCTCGTCCTCATCACGCGCACGATTCCGATGCGGACACGCGCAGTACTTGTCTCCTCATGGGAACAAGAATTGTCGAGAAAAACATGAAGCAAAAAAAATTATCTTTAAGTGATCGGACATTTCGGGAAATTATAAAGAGGAATGTTCTCTACGTTGACAAGACCGAATACATTTTCAGAATGCTTAATGTTGACGATTTCAATTGTTGCTTCCTGTCACGTCCCAGGCGTTTCGGAAAGACGCTCCTGCTAAGTACAATACAAGAACTGTTCCAGGGCAACCGGGAGTTTTTCAATGGCCTGTGGATCGACCAAAGCGACTACGATTTCGAGAAGCACCCGGTCCTGAAATTCACCATGTCCTACGCCAAGTTAAAGACACCTGATGACCTTGCCGACAGGCTCGAGTTCAAGCTGATGGAGATGGCAGAAGACAACGGAATACGTCTGACCGCTGATTCCTATGACGAGATGCTGGGACAGCTTCTGAAACGCATGTACGGCAAGCATGGTGTCCCCGCAGTGATCCTGGTAGATGAGTACGATTCCCCGGTAACCACGCATATGTCCAACAGAGAACTTGCCAAGTCCAACCGGGATATCCTGCATGGTTTTTACCAAGCCATGAAAACGAACATCGAGTACATCCGCTTCGCTCTAGTCACAGGAATCACCAGGTTCGCCATGACCTCGCTGGATTCCGGACCGAACAACTTCCGAGATATCTCCCTCAATCCCGAATATGCTGGAATCTGCGGTATCACCCCTGACGAGCTCGACACCTATTTCAAGGACAGGTTTCCTGATACTCTCGAAAAATTGAAAGACCGCGGCAGTATCCATCGTGATGCCGACTATAAGGAACTCACGGCCAAGATCCTTGAATGGTACGATGGTTACAACTGGCTCGGTTCCGAAAACATCCTGAACCCGTACTCGATATTCACATTTTTCTTTTTGAACGAATTCGACACGTACTGGCCGCTTTCAGGCAAGCCGTCCCACCTGACCGTCCTTGCCAGGGAAAATCCTCTGGATTACATTCAGCCGAATCTGGACGGATACACTTCCTACGAAATCAGAAAATCTGCACTCTCAAGCATTAAGGCGGTCCCCATCCTGTTTCACTGCGGCTATCTGACAATCAAGAACCAAATCCCCGCAGGGAAGGTTTTAAGCACCGATATTACAGATGTCAGAACTTTCTCTTTCAGAACACCTAACAAGGAAGTCGAACTGGATTTCAAGGCTTCACTTTTCCAGGACGCTTTCGACCCTGATGACATTTTTTTCAGTGAGTTCTCGAAAAAATTTCCAACTGCCCTGTTGGATACTAACACCGTGGACACGGTCAATCTCTTACAGGACCTTCTTTCCGCTATTGCTTACGAACAGCACGATCCTTCGGAAAAACATTACCATGCCGTGCTCCAGGCTGCCTTTATCGCCACAGGCCTTGAGGTCCTCGGACAAACTCACAGCTCCCGAGGCAAGTCTGATATGTCCGTGATCATCAAAAACAGGGTTCGCGTGGTTATAGAGGTGAAATACTGCAAAATCGAAAGCAATGACAGCAAGGTCGACAAGACTCGCGAGGAGAAGGAGCTGTCAGCCGCCCTCGATGAAGCGGCGGCACAGATAAAGGGAAAAGATTATGCCGCGCCTTTCAGGGCTGCCGGCTGCAAGGTGATATGCCTTGCCCTGGCTGTCCGGGGACGTGACAAGGTGGCTGCTCGGTTCGTGGAATACTAGTACACAAATCAATAAGCACGAGGATGAATTCTTGAGTCTCCAACTGCTGAAATTCCACCTGCTTAAACCGTATAAATATTGACATTCGTGATTAGTTTTCATGTAACTTGCGACAGGTCAAAACAAATCATAAATATAGGTTAAAATTTAAGTATCAGTTCACGAGGGCACAAGGGAGGGCTGTCCTGTGTCAGTCTGGAGTTGATCTTAAGGCAGGTGGGAGGCAGTCCTGGTGGAGGTAATGGCGTTCCAGATAGTGGGAAGGCCGTCCAGGTAAAAGAAAAAGAAGCCCGAGACCTGGGGGGGTGCTCTTCTACCCTGTGAAGATGCAGTGGGGGTGGGGAATCTTGCCCATTCACCCACCCCGTGAACGGAAACAAAATTTATAACAACCAGGACAAGATTGTGAGATTTTTAACTCGTTAGATGTGAGGAGAAAGTTGCCGATGGCGGTGGATGTTTGGCGGAAGCCGGGAGTGGCGGGGCAGAAGGTGGAGGATGAAGGGCGGGAGCAGGATGAGGCGGGGCAGAAGGTGGAGGATGAAGGGCGGGAGCAGGATGAGGCGGGGCAGAAGGGGGAGGATGAAGGGCTGGAGCCGGATGAGGCGGGGCAGAAGGGGCAAGAACTAGTCATCGGCACGAGAACGCCCTG